>JAZOUE010000059.1:0-4940 GCA_045658045.1 Candidatus Enterousia sp. | reverse complement strand
AACTCCTTGGCTCACAGAACGACATGGCTACGATCCGACTTCACTGTATATACCCTATTCCTGCCTTCGCAGGAATGACAAAGGAGAATACGGAAATAACAAAGGGGAATACAGGAATAACAAAAAAACAACAAACATGCCCCCGACATAAGGGCGGGAATACAGAAACAAGTGTAAAAAAATGCCCCAAACGGGGCATTCTTTGTGTTATTTGGAACTTATTTCTTCCAAAATGCAAAACCACGACGTGATGATTTTTCTTCGCGTTGTTTGCGTTCTTCGGCAGCACGTCTGCGTTCTGCACGACGTTCTTGAAAACGCAATGCGGATTCTTCGTCGCGTTGAACAACAGAAATTGTTGTCGCAGATAATTTACCGTTGCGAACTTCCTCTTCAAATTCAACGATATCGTTTTCGTTTAAAAATCTGATGCCAGCGGCCTTTAATGAGCTGGAATGAACAAATACATCATCTGTGTTGCCGTCTGCGTTTGGTGTATCCGGACTAATAAAGCCGAAACACTTTTTACCATTGTACCATTTTACTTTTCCTTGACGCATAATCGTAATCCTTTGTTATGCTTGTTATGGTTCTGTAAGACTGATAAGAACCTGATATAATTTTTACATTTTTTGCAAATTAAAGCAAGGGGAATAAAAATAACATCACAATGCTACTTTTTTATTAATGCACGCACCTAATTTTTTATTATAACTTTTTCTTGTTACAGCTGGACATTGTTTTTCGTTTATTATTTCATAATCATCTGATATTGCATGACATCCATTTCTGATATAGGCTATCATCGCCTTAGACCATCCATTACCGAACTTGCTAAAACTTCTTAGTCCTTCCCAATGAAGAAACCTTTGTTTCAAATATTGCTTTCTTAGATTCCCTTTATATTTTTGTGCTGCGTCTATGGTAGCCTCATCTATTTTGCCAGTTTCTGAAACCCCCAAAATATTCTGCAACCATACAATGGCTTTTTTAGGGTTACCAATTCCCCATATAGCCATAAACACATCACCGCGTATTGCATCTGGTAATAAATTAATATTATGTTTCTTGTAATACCTTTCATATGCTATTTTTTCTGCATGAGCCCTGGAAAAACCGCATTTGTTTACTTCTGGATTAACACTTCCTGCAACACCAAAACATGTTACACCATTGCCATCACCCACTTTTGCACATCCACCTTCCAATCTAAACTTTGTAATCATGGCCTTTTCAAAAGCCGGGTCAAACGAATAATTTCCACTGGAACAAATAATATCTGATACACCATCTGATTTTACTGACGGTGTGCAAGCCTGATTAAATTTGGTTCCATCATATGCCGAGATAAGCCCACCATCAAAAATATTTGTCTGCTTGGCTGCGTCTATAAGTTCATTAACAAAATTCGATGTACATAAAGATGTCAATTTATAAAATCCATTGTCTATTATTATATTTTCTGGCTCACTATAAGCAAACACACAAACCGCTAATAATTGTTCCAATGTAAAAAAACCTGAATGTTTTTCCGCAATCGATTCAAATATCTGTTTTGTCGGATCTATTTTTTCCTTATCAATGAAAGGAAGCCATTTGGAAAACACATATTCTGCGACTTGTGGAGAAATATATACGGCCGCATGCGACATTTTTGCAAATTCTGTTTTCGCTTTACTTATATAATCCACCTTAGCACTGGCCCCAGAACAACATAAAGTCAGTCCGAATATGCAAAATATAAAATTTTTAAATATATTTTTCATTTATTGTGCCTCGTTGCCATACTTTAAAATCGAACTACACTTTTCTGAAATAGATATGATTTTTTTTAATTCAACGATTTGTGCAGCACTTAGCGCTGTGGATGCAACACCAGAAACAGCCGAACCGACCGCAAATACATTTGACGCAGTATTTAAATTATCTTGTTTTTGTTTACCCGTGGCAGTATCGTCATTACGAATATTGTCAGAATTTGAAACGGCACTTAAAACAGTTCCTGTCGCAGCGGTTGTCGCACCAACAGCGGAAGATAATGTCGCCAGTTGTGCAAATTTTGTGATTTTATGCGCATCAATAAAGTCATAATCTGCACACGCATCTGCAATTAACCGAGCCTCGGTCACATCTTCGCCATTTAGAGAAGCCTGTGCAATAGACTTATTTAAATCATTCACAGAACTCTGGCAGTTTGCAACCAATTCTTCAATTTTTATTTTTTTATTTGCAATTCCAGATACAAGCGCACCAGCAACATTTATAGCTGTGCCAGCCCCCATCAAACCAGTACGCCAATTACCCAATTTTTTTGATTTATCTGTCAAATCTTTTAAATCTTGTTCTAAATTTCCTTTGTTCGATTGGTCAACAGTAAATTCTTGGATGATTCTTAATATTTCTTCATAATCAGGTTCTGATGCAAGCCGTTCTTCGATACCTGAAAAATCTTGTTCTTCTCTGATTGGATCGGATTCATCGATTTTGCGCAATACTTCTAATTTAATTTCAATCGCATCAATACTGTCATCAACTTCTTTTTTTGCAACACCTACTGCAAACGCACCAGTACCAACACCAGCACCAACAGCCCCAAGCGCCGTACTTACACCCGCAGCCTTCTTTAATTCATACAAACCTTCATCAGCACCAACACATGCAATGTAAGTTTCTTGTAATGCTGATACTAAACTTGCACCCTCTGCCATAACCATACAAGGAGAAATAAGCGCTAACAAAAAAATCGGCAAAATTCCATACTTTCTCATACTGGTTATTATACTAATAACCTCAATAGTACACAAGCTTAAAATTATAGCCAAACGCTTTACTGTTTTTTATAATACCGCTGCACTTCGTTCATAACAAAGTTAAACAGCTTGCCTGCCTGACTGGTCGCAGGAACATTCCAGTCGTGTTGCATATATGGCATCGCAGCAACCAATATAAAGCGCGCCATAAAGTGGAAAATGCGACTTTCTTGGTGTTTTGACAATTTTACAGGCGCATTTTCAACATGGAACACTTCGTTTTCCAGTGCATCGTCCAGTTTTTCCAAGATATTATCTAAAACCTTTGGTGGATAGTACAATGTGCATTCTTTTGGGAAACCTTCGAATATAGAAATGTTATTGTTTCTGGAATACAAAATATTCCAACCAACACGTTCAAACAAATCTTCCAAACACTGACAAATCATATTGTTATAAGACTTTACACCATCTTCCATAAAGTTTGCCAATTTTGCTTCGATATTGTCAGATTTTACAGTTTTCTTTTTACGCGCAATTTCATATGCACCGTGTGTTTGACGCTCAAATTCAAAGAATGTACGAACCTGACAGATAATTTCCATTGGGACAATATGTTCAGAATCCGGCCCAATGTTTATAATAACCTTAGCATCACGATAGTTGCGCGGATTCTGCATATTATAGAAATTATCGCGAACAGATATAATTCTGTCTGGCATAATCTCGTACAGGCGTTCAATAAACAAACGCGCCTGTGGTATCAGGTCAAACAAGCATTTAACGCGCCAAACATCTTGTAATCTGGCATAAGGCGGCATAACCTTGTCAATTGCACGCACCAGGTCAACCGCAATCTTTTCATGACCACGACCGATAATAGATAAAACTGTTTCTGATGCAGTACTGATATACTTTTCAGAAAATTTTTCACGAATTTTTTCCGCAATTGCGTGGGCAGACGCCTGTCTGTCATGAGATGACAAAACATCAAACGCAGCATCCGCAACATCATTGACATAATCAGTATAATATTTGCCTGTTATCTTGTCTAATGCCCTGTCTATCTTCTTTTGCGCTGCAACAATAACAGTTACAATAGACGATACAGACAGGTCAATTTTATGCCCAGCAGAACTCGTAAAAAACTGATTACGCATTGGGTCTGCGTCCAGACGATGATTTACAAGGTATGGTTCCAATGGACAAATATCTGAAATTCTGATTGGTTCATCAACCGCACTGTCAGATTCATAGTCATATTTCATAACAGCCGCCTTGGGCGCACCGAACGTTTTGCCCAAGACATAGAACACTTCACGCAGCCAATTCATACTGTCTGAATACAGGTCACGCAGATAATCTGCAGTTATTTCATCAATACGACCGTTTTCCAACGCGCGTTCAATCGATGCCAGATTTTTTCTGTCGTGTTCCAGTGTTTGTAATAGTATTTCGTTGTCTGCGTCTGTGTTTAACATATCTGTCCTGTTTGTTTTTTTATTTCATCATTGGGAACAATACGATATCACGTAATG
Source organism: Candidatus Enterousia sp. (assembly GCA_045658045.1). GTDB lineage: Bacteria > Pseudomonadota > Alphaproteobacteria > Rs-D84 > Rs-D84 > Enterousia. The sequence continues at coordinate 652 of JAZOUE010000059.1, read as the reverse complement.
TTGGCTGGTCGAATATAATGCTGGCCAATCTGTCAACGCCCATACCAACACCAGAAATTGGTGGGAACCCATGTTCCATCGCGCGAACAAAGTCATTATCTGGGTTAAAGGCCTCTTCATCGCCATTTGCAATATTCTTGGCTTGTTCTTCGAATGCCGCCAATTGTTGAATTGGATTTACAAGTTCTGAATACCCCTTGCAGATTTCAGAACCACATACCAGCAACTGATACATATCAATTCTGTGTTCGTCTGCATCATTACGACGCGCCAATGGCATCATATACGCAGGATAGTTATACAAGAATGTTGGATTTACAATGCCACCACGGATTTTGCGCTTGTAAACATAGTCAACCAATGTTGGGATTGATTTTAGATCTTCCAGTTCATCATAAGGGAACATACCTTCGTCAACCAACTTTTGACGTAAAACATCAACATCATCAAAATCCAAGATATTGCAACCAAAGAATTCGTTCATCTTGGCCGTATAATCCAACATTTCATATTTGCTGAAATCCAATGGTGTGCCTTGGTATTCAATCTGTAATGTGCCACGGCACTTCATCAATAATTCTTGAATCAGTTCCCATGTGAATTTGATATTATCTTTGTAATCCCAGTACGCAACATACCATTCAACCATTGT
>JAZOUE010000058.1:0-4926 GCA_045658045.1 Candidatus Enterousia sp. | reverse complement strand
ACCATTGACCAAGTCAAGGCAGCAATCAACGACGTTCGCATTATCAATGTTGACCCAACCGCATCAACTGTACACTGGCGAATAACAGAACCAAACGGCCGCCAGGTCGTCTTGGAATTTGTTGACGGCAAACCAAACTTTTATGAAAACGAAATTGGTGTCCTGACTAATTCCCCAGGATTCCCATGGCATATGACAAACCTGAACACATATGTCAACCTGCACCCAGGAACCGCCGGCCCAACAAAATTCGGTCCAATAACACTGCGCGCATTTGGTTCGGGGTCTGGATTACATGGTCTGCCAGGCGACTTTACCCCACCATCACGTTTTGTTCGCGCCGCATTTTTAAAGACATTCGCACTGGAACAAGAAACTGGCGAAAAATCTGTGGAACAGGCATTTCATATCTTGAACAACGTTGATGTTCCGTCTGGCGTACAATTTGCCGTTGGCAAATCCCCAACAGATATGCCAGCTGCAACACAATGGACAGTTGCTACAGACCTGAAAAACATGCGGATATATTACCACACAATGTATAACAGAACAATTCGCAGTATTGATATGAGTAAAATAGACTTTGCGACAGTTCCGTTCCAATATCATCCACTGGACACAGAAAAACAGCAAACTATATTTTCTGTAAAAATTGACTAATCAAATACAGCATGCTATATTCCCTGAAAACAAAAGGAATATAGCATGTATGAATATGGTCCACATTGTAACGGATGTAATCAAAACTGTGAAATCCACGCATTGTCATTTGGTTGCGTTGTTATTGGCGAAACACGGCTGCATTGTTCTGCGCATGACAACACAGAAGACTTTGGATTAAACCTGTGTAAATTATGTGTACACTATGACACAAAAACACCCGGCAAAAAAACATTTGAATTAAAACCAGATATTCGTTGTAACGGCTGCACCGAGAACTGCAAAATCACATGTGACCCAACAAAACAATTTTGGGTCAAGATTGGCAATATGCACACACCAGGCACACATGTCAGTGAACACGCCGCAATGTTGCACGGGTTAAATATATGCAGAAGATGTAAAAAATATAGAACAAAATAAAAAAATCCCCAAACGGGGATTTTTTTTATTTACTTTTTTTCAAATCGCCATCCTTTGAATGTCTTACCTGGCTTTGTAGCAGCCTTGACAGGTGTCCTGATTTCACCGTCATATGTACACATTCCAGCATTATTTGCATCAATATCTGCCTGATCCGCATCTTGCCATGTAATATTAATTTCATTTGCATCACAGATCGCTACAGGTGTGCCATCAAATTTTTCTATAAACAATGGTACGCCCATTTCTGGTGCAAAAGCCAAAATCCCTGAAATCGATCTCATACAGTCACTTAAACATTCTTCTGCAGAAGTAAAATCACCCGAAACCAATCTCCAATCGGCAGAATCGACAAACTGCAAAGGCTGTGTCACTCCATTCTCAAATTCTGCAATTGGTGTAAAACCATTAAACTGTACATAACAATTTTGGCCGACACCCGTTGTACTAAAACCAGAAGTATCCGTGTTGGATTGTAGGTAATGGAGCAAATAAATAATATCTTCGTCTCCAGTCTCTATCAATCCTTCATTGCCTGCTTTTAGCGTATTCATAAATAATTCCGCTGCCTCTTTTCCCACAGATGGTTCTAATGTTGCTTTAAACTCATCTGCTGTAATTTCCCCTCCTGCATATTGTTGTATTAAATTTAGATAATTTGGCGTATCAACTGACTGACAGCTTGTATGACCGTACACTACACCATTATCAAATTCAATCGCAATTGTATTCGGTTTTGTTAGCCCATATTTTTCTACCATATCACTATCAGAAAGAGTGCCGTCACCATAAATAGACGCAACAATCCGTATTCCATCAGCGCTAACACCATATAATGGCGACGAAACATTAGCTTTATAAATCTCAAATTTATGATACCCGTTTTCACATGCTGCGGCGCTACAAGTATCTGTGCCAGTGCCGTAATAATCATTTCCTGATACAGATGTCGCATGGGCAATGTTTGCACCTTGTAATGTACACGATGTATAACATTGGGTATCTGAACTTGCCCCCGCCATACTGTTCGGATGACTGCTGGGGCATGATGTTAAACCCTGATTTTGGGTCTCATTATATGTCGCATTTGTCAGACCACCGCAATAATTACCAGATGTACATGATATAGCAGTTTCACTGCCCGCTGGCAAATACTTACCCGCCATAATCTGATATAAAATATCGTCATATTCAGCTGTCGCTGTTACACTACCTTCGTACACACCCATATTTTGATAGGTCGCTGCATTTTCATAGGTCATATTTTCCTGCATCGAACCATCAGACGGAAATGTTTCTGAATAACCACTTGATATCACCCCAAGAGCAATTACTGATGTTAAATATAGTGTCCGTTTCATTACCTTTTTCTCCCTTTTCTTGTTTTTTTATTCTTGTTTAATTTCAACTGTGTCATCGTATACGGAATACAAAAGCCCCATATATCTGATTTTTAATTTTCTTTCTGTGCCGATATGCATCGGAACATCTAATGTTGTCATGTGAGCAAAATAATCTGCAACACCGTCGTGATTCAAATCCAACCGTAATGACGGAGTTGTGCGTTGCACACTATTCAAATATAAAACATCATTACCAACATGTAATATACGACCACATTGACTAATTTCCCACATTCCATTTGATGAAAATGTTTCTTCTGGACATGAATATAAACCGACAGATTCTTCTGAATATGTATAATCTCCCCCAGGGCAATATGAATTTTCTGGGCACTGTGCACAACTTTCTGACAGTTCTGGTAAATAATATCCGCGTTCGCATTTATATATCGTATCTTCGTATATTGGAATCATTACAAAACCACCTTGATATACGCCTGTATTTTGAAAGTTGCATGCGTTTGATACAGTATTGTTTGGTGTTAATATATCAACAATGTCGGCAAAACAATCAGTCGATATAAAAACAGTCACCAATAATAATACATATTTGTTATTCAAAATTATTCCTGTATCTCTTCAACTTTTTGTCATTGTGACGACACAGAGACAACCAATGTTTTAGGTCGGTATTTTATATCGATTACCCGTGTCATATGTTTTTTATTACACAATTGTGTAAAACAAAAACCACTGTGACAAAACAAGTGGTTGGAGGTTGGAAACTATAATTTACAGAAAATAGTGCGGTGTATTCATTGTATTCCACCAGCCCTCCAACCCATGGTTGGAGATATAAATCAACCCGTATTAACCCGAGTTGCTGTAAATTAAAGGGTTTCCACACCCCGCCGACAGAGTAATCTGTCAGCACTAAAATTTTATCATGTTAAGAAAATTTTTACAAATAAAAAATCCCCAAACGGGGATTTTTTATGACAGTTTATGAATTACCAAACCACTGCGTAACTTTGGTTCAAACCAAGTTGTCTTTGGTGGCATGATATTTCCAGTATCTGCAATATCAATGATTTGACGCATTGTAACAGGATACAGTGCAAACGCTGCAACCATTTCACCACTGTCAACACGTTTTTGTAATTCGCCCAATCCACGAATTCCACCAACAAAGTCAATTCGTTTACTGGTTCGCAAATCACCCAGATTCAGTATCTTATCAAACACCAGATTTGACAACACAGTTACATCCAAAACCCCAATTGGGTCATTGTCGTTATATGTGCCTGCCTTGGCGGTCAAAGAATACCATTTGCCATCCAGATACATACCAAAGTTATGCAATGCGTTTGGTTTATAGATTTCCGCACCCATTTCCACAACATCAAAAGATTCAGACAGTTTTTCCAAGAACTGTGTCGGTGTTAAACCATTTAAGTCTTTGACCACACGGTTATAGTCAATAATCTTTAATTGGCTTTCTGGGAAAATCACCGCCAAGAAATAGTTATATTCTTCTTCGCCTGTGTGATTTGGATTTTGTTCACGTTTTTCTGCACCGACACGTGCGGCTGCCGCAGTGCGATGATGACCATCTGCAACATACAGCGCAGGAATTTCTGCAAAGATTTCTGTGATTCGCTTATTTACATTTGCATCACGAATTACCCAGAAAGTATGTCCAAATCCATCTGGCGCAACAAAGTCATATTCTGGTTCTTGATTTTTTACAATATTTTCAACAATTTCATTCATTTCTGCGACATCAGGATATGCAAAGAACACAGGTTCGATATTTGCGTTTTGGATGCGAACATGAATCATACGGTCATCTTCTTTGTCTTTGCGGGTCAATTCGTGCTTTTTAATTTTTCCGGTCATATAGTCGTCGACATTTGCCGCCGCAACCAAGCCATATTGTGTACGGCCGTCCATTGTTTGGGCATAGATATAATACATTTCCTTGTCGTCTTGGACCAACCATCCACGATCTTGCCATAATTTGAAGTTTTCAACCGCTTTGTCATATACGGCTTGACTGTGTTCGTCTGCAATCGGATCAAAGTCAATTTCTGGTTTAATGATATGTAAAAGCGATTTTTCGCCGGCTTCGGCCTTGGCCTCAACAGAATTCAAAACGTCATATGGACGAGATGCAACCTGGGCCGCAAGTTCTTTTGGGGGGCGAATGCCTGCAAATGGTTTTATTTTCAATGCTGTCTCCTTTTGTTGAACGGTTCGATTATATAACCATTTTTTCAAAAGGCAAACAGATTTATTGCAGGCATTGTCGTAGCAGGCCCATCTTTGTCGTTTAACGTGATACCGTTGCGTCAAGTATTGTATTTTGCTCTGTCTTATCCAGTGGATGATATTGGTATGGGACGGTTGCAAAATCTATGGCCGATAAATCAATCCGACGAATTGTGCGGTTATACATTGTGTGATAGTAAATAACACGGTTTGCTAAATCTGTCGCGAT
>JAZOUE010000057.1:0-7792 GCA_045658045.1 Candidatus Enterousia sp. | reverse complement strand
AACTATTCTAAACACCTGTTATTTGACAGACTAAACGAAGATATTGATACATGGGTTGATGAAATTGCAGAAACATATTTTATGGCCGAAGATAAAAAATCTGCATTCAAGCCAGATTTATTAAATGCAAAATTTGTACATACCGATTTAGTAAAATTATGTGAAAATATTATTTCATTATTGGAAAAATTACAAAATGATGATGATATGAACGAAGGTATCAATTCACTGCTAAGTGCAATTGAAACAGGATTTTTAAATAAACTTGCACTTGCAAAATTAGTATAAAAAATGCCCCGTTTGGGGCATTTTTTTAGAACATAAATCTGATACCAACATCGCCACCAAAGTTATGTAACCCTGATTGGATATCAACATATGTATAACGTGCAGCAACATCAACTGCGAATCGTTCCATATCAAATGTCATACCCATTGTTGCCATTGCAGAAACGCGTGTTTTGCTTTCGCTGTGATGTGGAACCAATGCGCCTTCGCGTCTAACATCTGCGAACGCCATACCAATACCCAGACCCGCGAATGGACGAACTATTTGGTAATCGCCAAATTCCATATAGTTGTTCCATAACAATGTCTGTAACTTTGCCTGAACATCTATATCACCTGCTGCACCAAAACTTGCCTTGTCAGAAGTTTTACCAAAATAAGACCATTCCATTTCTGAACGAACTGTATCACAAACTTCTAAACCAAGCGCTGCACGACCTTGGAAAATCCAATCTGAAACAGATTCTTTATTCCCATCATATTTATAATTCAAGTTGGTATAGCTTAAGCCACCTCTTAAACCGACATATGGGTCCATACCCCACATTTGCCAAGAACTGCCCTGATCTGGATGATTGATACCAGCAAATGCAGGACATGCCATCAACACAGCTAATGCTGAAACTGCTATTTTTTTCATTTTTTTCTCCTTTTAATTTTTTTTAGGTTCAAAGTTTCATGTCGACAATTTGATTCTATCAGTGTTATTTAAATATTTGCATAGGTATGAATCCCTTAGGAAAACGCCCCTTAAAAACGATTCGTAAAAAATAAAAAACGACCACTTTTGTGGTCGTTGTATTTTTGGTGGACGCAGCTCGGGACTGTATATTCCCATCTGTGGCACGTTGCCACGATGGGTCCCTTTCACTACGTAAGGTTCAAACGGCGTTCCACTTGTTTTCACCAACTAACGTTCCGAACCCTGTTACGGGTTCTCGTCCGCTTGTCATTTCAAAAATAAAACGACCACATCCGTGGTCGTTGTATTTTTGGTGGACGCGCAGGGACTCGAACCCTGGACCCACTGATTAAGAGTCAGTTGCTCTACCAACTGAGCTACGCATCCAGAACTGATTTCTTTATCAGAACGGGGCTAATTATAGCTTTTTTTCTGTCAAATGCAAGTTTTTATCTTATTTACATTTTGGTATATATAATTTCGCATTTTTTATATCTTCAATCGTCTGCGTCCCAGCCAATGTCATTACCCTGCGTAAATCTTGTTTCAAGTAATCAAATACCGATACAACACCACGCCACCCCCCCAGTGCCAATCCATAAATAACAGGTCGTCCAATCGCAACAACATCTGCGCCACTGGCGATTGCCTTGAAGATATGCTGACCGCGTCTTATACCACTATCAAAAATGATTGGGACCTGTTTATTTACACGCTTTGCGACAGCCGACAATACTTCTATGGATGCGGGTGCACCGTCCAGTTGACGCCCACCATGATTAGAAACCCATATTGCATCTGCGCCCGCAGCGATTGCAATTTCTGCATCATCTGGATGTTGTATACCTTTGACGATAACAGGCAAATCAGTCATATGTTTTACACGCATCACATCATATGGTGTCAGCCTATTTTGTCCAGCTGCAAATATTTTTCCAATACCCTGCCCTTTTGTTGGACCACTTTTTTGCGCAACATTTGGCAACGGCAATGGGAATTTAAAATCATTTCTTATATCGCGCACACGCCTGCCACCAACTGGCGCATCCACAGTCAATATGATTGCACGAAAACCTAAATCTTCTGCTTTTTTGACCAATGCACGATTAAACGAATCGTCTTTGCTAAGATACAATTGAAACCATTGTGGCGCACCTGGAACAGCATTTGCAATTTCTTCTAATGAAGAACTTGCATAGTTACTAACACTCATAATTGTTCCACTGGCGGCCACACCGCGTGCGCTGCCCGCTTCGGCAGACACATGTGCCAAACCATGTGCTGCGGCAGGTGCCGCGATAACAGGCAATGATATATCAATACCTAAAATACTGGTTGAAATATCTGGCATATCAACACCCGTTAAAACACGTGGATAAATTTCAATATCATCAAACGCAGATATATTCCTGCGCATTGTGCCTTCCGTTTCTGCGCCACCATATATATAGTCAAATCCACCGCTGGGTATAATATTAGCAGCCCTTTGTTCCAAGTCATCAATATCATATATAACGATTTCTGTATCTGCGTCAGACGCAACATATTTTTCACTTGGCGCAATAAATTTATTATATCGCATTACCAACCACACAATCAGCAACACCACCAAAACAATACATAAAACAAAGATTACTTTTTTCATATTAAACCTCCTGTAAGATATAAAATATCACAGGACATTTAAATAATTTATACGACAGTATTCATAATAAAAACCGCCATACGGCGGTTTTCCTACTTTAAATAGGTATTTGGATTATATGCCTTGGTACCTTTGCGAATTTCAAAGTGCAATTGCGGGCTATCTACTTTACCTGTTTTACCAACCGCACCTATTTTCTGACCAACACTTACACGTGCCCCACGTTTAACATTCATCGAATCCATATGTGCATATACAGTCATCCAACCACCAGAATGCTGAATAATTATCAGATTACCCATACCCTTGACTTCATTTCCTGCATACGCAACAACGCCATTTTCTGCAGCCTTGACAGCAGTGCCCTGCTTTGCAGAAATATTTATACCATCATTAAATAACCCATTTGATTTTGCACCATATGCAGACAATATCTTGCCACGAACAGGCCACGAGAATTTTGACGAAGACCGTTCTGTAATCTTTGGCAATTTCTTTGACGGGTCTGACGAAATCTTTTTAGCTGTCTGTACAGGCTTTGATTGTACAGCAACTGTTTCTGACTTCTTTGCAGGCGTTGCAGATTTTTGTGTGTTTGTCGCAGATGCCACCTGTGTTGTTTTTTCTGTCGCGACAATATTTCCCGACTGTGGCACACGCAACTTTTGACCAACAGACAAATTAAACGGTGGCGTCAATTTATTCATAACAGCTAAATCGTTTACAGGAACAGCGTACTTTCTGGATAAAGAATACAGTGTATCCCCAGGCTGAACTGTAATATCAGACAGTCCAACACGTGTTGTCGCCCTGACCGCACTTACTGGTTTATTTACAACCAAAACATCGGTTGTATCTTCTTGTACAGGCGCCACAGTTTCAGCACCAGACAAAACTAATTTCTGACCGACGGACAACTGATATGGCTGTGTTAAATTATTTGCCTGTGCCAATACATCAACAGAAGTATTATGCTTTTTTGCAAGGCTGTATAATGTATCGCCACGTTCAACAATTATCACATCTTCTGATACATCTGGTGTGTTTACCACAGCAACAGATTCTTGTGTTTTTTCCGAAACAACCGCAGGTTCTGCCCCATACATCGATTCGGAATCTGTTACATCAGACTGTGCCGGCATCATGTAATCATCAGCACTTGCGTATACAACATTATCTCCAACAGATTCTGTACCATATAAGTCAGTCGATTCGTACACACCATAGTCTGTAACAGCAGAATTATATATTTCTGGATTTGTATTAGGGTCTGCCAGCAACGCAGGATATCGTGCAGAGATAAAATCCCCAACACTATCAGGAAATGACATAACCCGCGGCTGCAAATCACATGCAGTCAGCATCAATGCAATTCCAATACAAATAGAAATGATTTTTTTCATACATCGTATTATATCATAAATTTAATCACGACGCATAAATAAAATACTAAATTCAAACAGCATCCACAATGGCAACGCCAACAAAACCTGTGAAACGACATCTGGTGGCGTCAGAACAGCCGCAACAATTACGATAAACACAATCGCATATCGTCTGGATTTTACAACAAGGTCGCGCTTTAATACCCCCAGTCTATTCATCAATACCATAATCAAAGGCAACTGAAACGCCACACCAAATATTTTCAACATACTAATTGCGAATCGTAAATAGTCACGCGCCACAGGCAACAACATACTTGGCACATCTGTTGTTTGATTTAACTCAACAAAGAATTTAAATGCAATTGGAAACAGGAAATAAAACGCAAATGATGCACCCATCAAAAATAATATTGGCGATAAAATAAGTATAGGCCAGATAAAATTACGTTCTGTTTTGCGAAGCCCTGGGCTTACAAACGCCCAAATATGCCACAATAAAACAGGCATCAAAACAATCATTGCGAACAATGCAGATAAAGACAAACGAATCATTAAACCATCTGTCAGCCCTGTATATAATAATGCACCAGCAGGCCACACAGACAACAAAGGCTGCGTTAAACAATTTTGTAACAATGGCGATATATACCAGCCAAAAACAAACGACAAACAAAAAATCAGAACACACCATAAAATACGACTACGCATTTCAGAAAAATGTTGCATCAGTGTCATTTTCTTCATTTTGACACCTTTTTCTTTGTTTTTTTGACTGTCTTTTTCTTTTTTGTTGGTATTACAGTTGAAAATCCGTCCAGCACATCATTTGTTGTATTATGAATCAATTCATCAATTGGTTTTTCTAAATCAATTTGCTGTTTAAGATTTTCAGAGGCATCTGTAATTTTCCAAATAATCTGACGCACAACATTTACCAAACGCGCCAAGAAACGCGCAACATCAGGCCACAAGCGTGACGGTATAACCAACACCGCCACAACAATAATTACAAAAAATTCAGACCAACTTATTCCAAACATTTTTAATCATAGAAATCATCACCATCACTGGTGCTAACTGTTTTATGACGCTGTATTTGAAAGAAATTTTTATCAAACTTTGTTTTTTCTTTCAAACCACGAAACGCAACATCTGTGGTTGCACCTGTTGCATCAACAACAGACCAAGAGTTTAATTTCACAGGATTTTTATCAAACACAACTGTCATATACCCCAGTCCTTCTTGGCCACGCAAATTCAGCATCAATGAAAAAGTATTTTTATAATCATTTGTTTCAACAACATTTATATCTGCATTTTTTAAATCGATATTTTTTCTGATTAAAATCCCTGCCGGCGTACTGGTCAACGGCACAGTTGTAATCTGATCCAAAGACTTGTCAAAAAAATACAAATCTTGACCGTCTGCAATCAATTGAATTGGCATATTGTCGTAATCAAGACGAACACGTCCAGGGCGCAACATCGCAAAATCCCCAGATTGATTTTTGCCATTTGCCGTTTGAACAAAAGTCCCATTTAACCCAGTAATAGAATTTAAATATTTTTCTGCGCGTTCAACCAACTTTGAATCAACGCCTGCAAATGCGTTTACAGATAAAACCACACAAAATACAAACATAAACATTTTCTTTATCATGTAACTATTCCTCCTTAAATAATTCCAAGATACGTTTACGAACATTTTCCATATTATCACGCACAATTGCGCCAGCCGCGCGCTCATGACCACCGCCACCAAGCGCAACTGCAATACCATCAATTGGTTTTCTGCGACTGCGTATAGAAACACCCGTCTGTTCCGGCTTTTGTTCTTTCAACAGTACGATATATTCAACCCCCTTGATTTGCCCCAGCAGATTTAATACAAGTTCCCCACGACCATCAAGATATTTATAATCCTTCTTTGATACTGTTGCCAATGCCAAACGCCCATGATAAAAGAATTCCGCATTTGCAGCAGTTTGCGCTTCTAATTGTACAGCCTTGCGTTGTTTATTATTCATCATCTCTATCAAGTTACGAACATTTACACCGCTATCAATTAAATCAGCCATTATTCGCAACGCATCACCATTGCGCACGAATTTAAAATTACCCGTATCTGTTAAAATACCCAGCGCCAATAAATCAGACGCAATACTGTCAATATTCATATTCGCAGCACGCATAATGTTGTAAACGAGTATCGCTGTCGCCGCCGCAGCATCATCATTCAAACACAAATCAGCAATCGTATTATCGTTTTTATGATGGTCTATTTCCACAATAAATTTTGCATTATCCACCAATGGACGCGGCCCACCAATATGGGCCTGATTTCCATAATCCATAACAATTGCGACATCAAATATTTGCGTTAAATCAACACGTTCAAAATACTTGATACGATGACGATGCGGAACATAATCAAGACTGTCTGAAATATTGCCATCATATACACACAATGGCTGAACACCAAAATTTAATTCAATCAGATGCGCCAACGCCAAGACACTGCACAACGAATCGCCATCTGGATTTTTATGTCCCATAATGACAATTGATTTTGCGGCTTTGATATGCTCAAAAAATTCTTTTATTTTATTTTCCATTTTTTACATCGCTATATCTTCAAGAACAAACTGAACACTGGTGCGTCCGTTATATTCGTTCTCTTTTAACTTACCCAACATCATTATTTTAGTATTTGTATTCGCATCGTCTAGTAAAAAATTACCGACATCTGTTCCAACCAGATTAAACCCAACAAAAGACAATTGTGTTCCTGCACTGGTCATTACACTGCCCCGCAAATGCGACCCATTACCCATGACAGACGCATATCGCAAAGAACACCCATGTAAAACCAATGTTGGTTCTGGATTACCTTGACCAAATGGTTCCAGTGATGACAACTGTTTAATCAAACGCATTGTTGCGCCACCTGCATCCAATTGTGCATCAACCATAATTTCTGGTTGTGGAATTTCGCCATTTAGCTGCTCTTTAACAGCACGTTCCAAGAATTCACAAAACGCACCTTCTTTATCTTCTGCCAGCGAAAATCCAGCAGCAGCTGCATGTCCGCCACCCTCGCTCAACACACCGGCAGCCAGCGCATCATGAATAATTTTACCCAAATCAACACCTGCGATTGAACGACCCGAGCCATTGATTTGACCATCTGATTTTGTTGCAACACACGACGGTAAATTATATTTATCTTTTAAACGCCCCGCGATAATCCCCATAACACCACCGTGCCAATTATCACCACAAACAAATAAACTGCATTTTCCGCCCTGACAGCATTTTTCTGCCATATCTGTCGCAGCCAACATGATTGCATTTTGAATATCAATTCTTTCTTGATTCATCTGATGCAATTTATTTGCCAAATCATGTGCAATCAATTGATTATCTGTCAGCAACAAATCCAATGCTGGTGACGCAGAATCCAAGCGCCCCGCTGCATTCAAACGCGGCCCCAACGCAAAACCTGCGGCATATACAGATGGCTTTTTAATACCAGCCAAATCCATCAATACACGCAACCCCAAATTCTGACGCAATCCCAAAACTTTTAATCCAGTCGCAACAAATGCACGATTTAAACCAACTAATGGCATAGTGTCGCAAATAGTCCCCAACGCCACAAAGTCCATATAATTTAACAGATTTTCATTTGCAACACGCGCTGACAAATCAGGGGCTAAATTACGATTTTTCAATTCACGATTTACCGCAACCACAGTTAAAAACGCGACACCAACACCAGCCAAATAA
>JAZOUE010000056.1:0-5068 GCA_045658045.1 Candidatus Enterousia sp. | reverse complement strand
ACCTCTTCGAATACAGCACGCGCAGCAGCATTATTTTCAAACAAATCTTTCCCCATTCCGACACTTTGTGCGCCCTGACCTGGGAATACAAAAATTGATGACATATCTATCCTTTTTTTTTTACATTATAGTCGCTATTTTTCCCAATCGCAATTATTAAAGTGGCTGTGTATCTATTGACAATATATGCCAATTTTGATACGTTGATATTGAAAAAAAGAGGTGTAAATATGGCAGATAACAAAGGTTTAGATATAAATAACAAGAAAGATGTAACTGTTTCAATGGATGCAGATTTTTCATTTCTTATGGGCAAGAATCTATTGGTCCAAGGAATCACCCAGAAGCAGGCACTTGAATTACTTCATGTTTTAGATATGTATAAAACAACACCAAAATCATGTGCAAAGGTTATTATTGCCAGATATAACACATCTGTACAACATTGGAATAAATATAACAGCAAGTCTAATACAAATGAATTAAGTTTATCCTTAGAAATAGGCAGATGTATGAAGTGCAACAAAAAGACATCTGGTATGTCACAACGTGCAAAAGACACGATGTGTGCAGAAAATATAAAAACCGGCAAATGTCGTGATGAAATGGTTCGTATCACCATAGGTGCAGTTTTGTTTCCAGAACTGTACACAAAAAAGACAGAAAAACAGAAATAAAAAAAGCCGGCTTTTACCGGCTTTTTTTAAACTTTTCTGATACTAAATTCACAACCGCAATAATTCTGACGATAAAATTCTGATTCGCGATTTATCTGAACACGCAAACCTTCGTCCCATTTTATCGGCACATATTCAATACCATCACAAACATTTTGGGCAGAACTATCAACCTGAGCTTGGCTTTTATGACGCGACACACCTAATACACTTGCAATTGCATTATATCCATTATCACGCGCAAATTTTACAGCACGACGAAACCTGTATTCAAAACACAGACTGCAACGCGGGCCGCGTTCCGGTGCTGATTCATATCCACGCACCGCATCACGCCATGCATCATGATCATATTCCAGTACCGCATATTTTACACCCAATTTTTCACAGTATTTAATTTGTTCCTGCATACGTTTTGTATATTCAGATTCTGGAAAAATATTTGGATTATAAAACAAGACAATAAAGTCAGATACACCATCAATTTTATTTTCAGCCAGTTGCTTAATCGCGCCTGACGAACATGGCGCACAACAAGATAATAAAACAAGACGCGTATCTGACATTTTATTTATATTCATTGCCGACTTTGAATTCATCGCTCAGTTCAATGATATTTTTATCATCGCCTGACAGCCCCAGTTCTGATGCGCTGCACATCATACCAAACGATTCAACACCTGCGACTGTGCGCTGTGACATTGGCTTTTTCATACCTGGTAATTTACAACCAACAGGCGCCAAGACACCACGCAAACCAACATATACATTTGGCGCACCACATACGATTTGTACATTTTCACCGACACCAGTATTTACATCCAATACATGCAAATCTTCACGTGTTGGATGATTTTTTACAGCAATAATTTCTGCAACAACAGGCTTTGGTGAATTATCTTCTTTTTTCGCAGTATATTTTTCAACCAGCATCGCAACTGTTTCATCATCAATACGATTAAACAAGTTTTCTGGCACAACAAATTCATCGCCGTCATTGATACGATGTTCATATGAACTTGGCCATGTCAAATCATGTGTTGGCTTGAATATATTTTGCATCTTGGCCGCTGCATCTGGAATAATCGGTGCAGATACACGCGAAAACAAATCAATCATCTGCATACATTCGTTTAATACCGCACCCGCAGTCGTCACATCGCCATTTTTTACCAATGCCCATGGTTCCATCTTGGTCATATATTCATTTCCAATCGCATACAGACCGCGCAACGCAGCAATTGCATTTCTGAATTCACACGCATCCAACGCAGTAGTCAATTCTGATAATTTTGCATTGATTTCAGATTCCAGTTCTGTATTTTTTGCACCAGATTTTGGTACAACATTTCCAAAGTTTTTCTGGGTCAGTTTACATACACGGCTGACAAAATTACCCAACATACCGTTCAAGTCTTTGTTTACGATATCTGCGAAACGCGATACAGTAAAGTCTGTATCATCTGTTTCTGGCGCAGATGCCAATAATGCATATCTCCAACAATCCGATGGCGCAATTGTAATCGCATCGTCTAAAAAGATTCCGTTACCGGTTGATTTTGAAACCTTGCCGCCTTCAAAATTTAAAAAGTTAAAGCCTTTTAATGTATCAACTGTTTTCCAGTTGTCGTTCATCGCCAATTCTTGTGATGGAAAGAATATAGAATGGAAAGACACATTATCTTTGGCCATAAACTGGGTATAATGAACATCGTCGCCACCATGCCACCAATCTGCCCAATTTTCATTTGCAGCCTGAGATATAGAAACATAACCCCATGGCGCATCAAACCAAACATAGAAAACCTTGTTTTCATACCCCGGTTTATTTACAGGAATTCCCCATTTTAAATCGCGTGTAATTGGACTGTCGCGCAAACCCTCGCTTAACCATTTATTTGCAATTGCCAATGCTGTTTTTGACCAACCAACACGTGAATCAATCCATTTACGCAATGCGTCTTGCATTGCACTGGTTTTAAAGTACATATGCTTGGTTTCGCGCATTTCAACAGGCGAATCAGGCACAACAGCACTGTGTGGATTTATCAACTGTGCAGGTTCCAAATTTGCAAAACACTTATCACATTCGTTTCCATACGCTCGTTCATAACCACACTTTGGACATGTGCCAATTACAAATCTGTCGGCCAAAAATTTTTCTTCTTTGATTGAATATGGTTGCATAGACACTTTTTCTTCAAGCATGCCCTGCTCTTCCAGTCGCAGGAACAAGCTTTGAATCAATTTTTCATGCAATTTTGTATGTGTACGACCATATAAATCAAAAGACAAATCAAAATCTTTGATAGATTTCAACTGAAAACCACGGTATTTTTCAACATATTCTTCAACAGGCATATTTTCTTTGTACGCACCAATTTCACTGGCAGTGCCGTGTTCATCAGAACCTGCAACAACCAAAACATCACGACCCAATGCACGACAAAAACGCGCATAGACATCACTTGGTAACAAACAACCAATTAAATGTCCAATATGTAAATTGTTATTCACATATGGTAATGCAGATGTAATTAAATATTTCTTTGCCATTTTTATTTTCCCTTTACCTGTGTCTTCAAAAAAATAGACGCCAACGGGGGGGCGTCCAAGTGATTCCCGTTGATTTTTCTTAAGATTAAATTTGCATTCGCATCATTTATATAACCTTTGTATTTCACAGTAATTATATCAGAGCTTTTTATCTTTGCAACTTAAAACCGCTGTTGCATTGTAAATTCCAGCGCAGTTTTGCTATATTCACGTTGCCAGATATTCGAATCGCGTTGTGTATAACTTAATGTAAGCGTTGGCACAAATCCCCAGATATCAAATTTATTGTTTGATATTGATATCGCATATCTATGCGTTAAGTCATGTTCTGTTATTTTTGTCAGCAGCATATTAGACGCGACATAACGAGCATCATCATACGCAGTCCAATATACAGATGGTTCCAAATACACATGGAATCCATACGGTAATTCTGCACCCAGCCCCACAGATAAACTTGGCTGCCAGTATGAATATGTTGAATTTTTTGCATCTTCACGTGTAATACCACCACGCAGATTCATATAAAGACTGGCATTAAATGAATATGTAAAACGTGTGTTCAAGGAATATGTTTGACCGTTTAAAAAATCGCCGTACAGGTCATATTTATTTCCCATTGCACGCAGATAAAGTCCACCTGATAATTTGCGGGTAAAGTCATAATTTGTATCTAGTCTCATACCTGCAGACCAATTATATCTTTCCCAACCATACCAGCGTCGCGCAAAGGTTCCAGCCAACCATACATCACCTTGATTCCAAACAAAGCGCGGGCCACTGGACACACCGACATATAAATCATCAAACTTGTGCTTGTCATAAATATTGCTGTACAGATTTGCGTCTGATTTCCAGCGCCATTGGTCAGACAATTTAAATTCGTAATTTCCACCCAATGTTAAATTTGTACCGATTGCAGATTCTGGTTCTGCTAAATTATTACATCCTACAAAGCCACCATATATAATACATTCTTGCCCACCGGTGGCATTATTGACATTATTATCAGGCGCGGCACCAATATTAAACCATACATTCCAGTTCTTGTTCTGACGCACAACATATCGGTAATAATTCATCATTTTTCGCGCATTTTCCGGCAGGTCTTTACCAGCCATCGCAAGGCGCAAATGATAATCTGCACGTGACCATTGTTTTTTGTGCATATAGCAAGTCGCCAGTTCAAAACGAATACGCGCCAAATCTGGTTGGTCATCCAAAATCTTGCGATATATTTTTATTGCAGAATCATAGTCGCCTTGTTTTTGCGCGATTTGCGCCAACAGAAACCACCGTTCTATTTCCAGCGCAACATTATTCATTTGTGGGGTCTTGGTCAGGATTTGTAATGCGTGCTCATAATCACCATGGTCAACCATTGACCCCGCCAGTTGCATAGCCTGAGTCGTTGTCATAGTGATTTCTGTTTCTGGTTTCTTTTCAGGCACAGCAGTTTCTGCCCATGAAATCATGGGGGCAAGAAAAAACAAAATTATAAACAACGCTGATTTCATTTTTATAACTTGAATCAAGTTATATAATCTATAACAAATAAAAACAAGAAAAAAATCGGGGCAAGCCCGATTTTGTTATTTATGGTGGGTGGTATTGGGCTCGAACCAACGACCTTTACGATGTCAACGTAACGCTCTAGCCAACTGAGCTAACCACCCAAAGCGAACAGAATTATAACAGACAAATTCAAAATTGCAAATATTAAATAACCACCATAAAAAACACCGGCAAATGCCGGTATTTTTTATCTTCTGGGGCCACCCATCGGACCACGCATCATTTGATTATTAGGATTCGATTTCAATGAACCCATACGC
>JAZOUE010000055.1:0-4495 GCA_045658045.1 Candidatus Enterousia sp. | reverse complement strand
AATCTGTTACGCAGTTTATATTGTTCACGTAATTGATTTCCAACAGAAACAATTGACTGTACGCGACGCATATCATCAACAATCTTTTTATCGAATTTATCTGCGGTTGGCCAGTCTGTTAAATGTACAGATTCTTCGCCTGTTAAGTTGCGATAGATAAATTCAGATATAAATGGCGCAAATGGCGACAGAACACGACACAATGTAACCAATACGGTATAAAGTGTATCAAATGCATCTTGTTCTTCGTCCCAGATACGTGCGCGCCCACGTCTGATATACCAGTTGTTCAAGATATCCAAGAATTTGATAATATCTTTGACAGCGACATCTGGTTTATATTCAGACAAAGATTTTGTAACACTGTCAATCAGCATATTCAATTCCGCCAAGATATATTTATCCATTGGTTTTTCTGGATTTGTCATATACTTTGCAACAACATTTCCTGCGTTCGCATACAGTGTAAAAAAGTGATATGCGTTCCACAGTGGTGTCTGAATTGTTTTTGATGATTCTGTAAATACTTTACCTTCTTTATCAACAGGCACTGGTTCTGCCTTCATAAAGTTTGAACCCAGTATAAACAAGCGTACAGCGTCTGCACCATATTGTTCAATTTGTTCTGATGGGTCAACAAAGTTGCGCAAAGATTTCGAGAATTTCTTTTTATTTTCATCAACAATCATACCGTTTGCAGATACTGTCTTGAACGCCGGTTTATCAAACAAAGCAGTTGCCAAAACCATCAAAGAATAGAACCAACCGCGTGTTTGGTCTTGCCCTTCGATAATATAATCAGCTGGGAATGTTGCGTTAAACTTTTCTTTATTTTCGAATGGATAGTGCAATGATGCCCATGGCATTGAACCACTTTCGACCCAGCAATCCAAAACGTCTGATATACGTGTCCAACCGTCGCGTGTCAGTTTATCCAGTGTTGGTCGGTGCAGGTCATTAACCGGAACCCCAAAGAATTCTTCCAATTCTGCGATTGAACCAAATACTTTGAATTCGCCGTCACGTTCCCAGATTGGCAATGGCATACCCCAGAAACGGTTGCGTGATATTGACCAAGGACGCGCGCCTTCTATCCATGTGCGGAATCTTTCGCCAGCGCTGGTCCAATTTACAGTCGCGTTATTAGCCAACAATTTGTCTTTGATTTTTGGTACATCAATATACCAAGAATTTGTTGCGCGCTGAATCAGTTTTTCTTTGCTGCGGTCACCAAAAGGATAGCTGTGTTTATATTGTTCTTTTTTGACCAGTTTTCCATTTTGCTTTAACCAATCTATGATGCGTGGTGTCGCAGCAAATATATTTTCGCCCGCAAAGTCAACAACAGTATCATCAAAGTTTCCATAGTCATCAACATTCAACAGAACAGGGAAATGTTGGTTAACATTTTTTACCGCCCAAAAGTCCTCGGCACCGTACGCAGGCGCGATATGAACAATACCTGTACCATCAGAATCAGATACATAATCTGCTGGTATAACTTGGAATAATAAATCAGATTGTCCTGCATAATAAGGGAACAGTGGCGTATAGTGTTTGCCAACCAAATCAGACCCCTTGATACATTCAATTTCTGTTGCGTTTGCGAATTGTTTTTCATACGCCTTTAATCTGGTTTTTGCAACGACATAAACACTGCCATCTTCGTCTTGCATACGCAGATATTCCATATTTGGATTTACCGCCAACGCAGAATTCGCAGGTAATGTCCATGGAGTTGTTGTCCATGCAATAACGCGGTCGCCATTTTCCAGTTCAAACCAAACAGTCACAGCATCATCAACAATTTCGCGATAGTCACTGGATGCTTCGGAATTAGAAATCACAGTACCGTTTACCCAGTCATATGGATTTACACTGTAATCTTTGTACAACAAGCCCTTGTCGTACAGTGTTTTTAATGTCCACATTACAGATTCCATATAGTTTTTATTCATGGTTTTATATCCGTATTCATCACCGATTTTTACCCAGCGACCCATACGTTCAATAAATTTGTCCCATTCGTTTGTATATGTCATAACGTCTGTTCTGCACATATTACAGAACGCGTCAATTCCGTCTTTTGCAACAATATCTTTGGCAGATTTCCCGACCTTTTTTTCAACAGAATTTTCCGCAGGCAAACCATGGCAATCCCATCCCAGTTCACGGTTTACATATCTGCCGTTCATTGTCTGGAAACGTGATATCATATCTTTTACCACAGTAACGCCCAAATGTCCCCAGTGTGGAATACCGTTTGCAAATGGGGGGCCGTCAAAGAAACTGAATGGATGCCCCTGCTTGGTTTTTTGTAACGTCTTGTCAAAGGTATTATTTTCACGCCAGTATTGTAATACTTGCTGTTCCAGTGCGGGAAAATCTGCACGCAGGTCTGTTTTTGGGTATGCCATAATTTATAACTCCGTATTATGTTTTATCATTAAAAAAAGGGCGTCCATACGCCCCAGCCACCGCCAAAGCGCAGTCGCCAGTTATTTAATAATAATTATTGTTGCTGTTTTCATGTAACGAATTTTACACGCTAAAAATACAAAATGCAAGTATTCTGTATTGAAAAATAAAAATCCCCCAATCGGGGGATTTTTTATTTACGCAGACCCAATTTTTTAATCAAGTTTTCGTAATCTTCTGGATTACGTTTTTTGATATAGGCCAACAATTTTTTACGACGGTTTACCATCAACAACAGACCACGTTTAGAATGGTTGTCTTTGTGGTTAGCCTTCATATGTTCTGTCAAATTGCGGATACGTTCTGTTAAAACAGCAACCTGTGATTCAACGGAACCACCATTGTCGTTTTCAGAAATTTTATATGCCTGAATCAATTCAGACTTTTTTGTCTTTGTAATGGACATTATATTTTCCTTTTTATTTTATATTGTTCGTTTTGGTCGCAGATTTCCGCCATGTGCAACGCCAATACCAATAAATAAATCATTGTTATAAACGCGATACATGCCATCCCCTGCGGCAACTGTGATAAAGCCACCGTTTTTATAAAATTCGGCATCTTTATCGATAAGATTCAGAACCGGAATGTCCCCCAGTCCAAAATCCACCGGCATTAAATTTTCATCAATGCTGGCACTATTATTAAACAGATTTTCCAAAAAATCAAGTTTTACGGCACTTTTTATATCAAAACCACCAGATTGTGTTCGTCTTATCATATCAACAGTCGCAATTGTTCCGCATAACTTTGCGATATCGCGTGCAATTGAACGCACATATGTACCACGACTGCAACGCACACGAAAATGCCAGGATTTACCCCGTATACCTAAAAATTCCAGTTCGTATATTTCGACATCGCGTGGGGGAATTTCAACTGCCCTGCCCTGGCGCGCGGCGTCGTACGCACGTTTTCCATCAACGTGTACAGCACTGTATTGTGGTGGAACCTGTGATATTTTTCCAATCAGTTTTGGTAAGACAGACTTTATATCTGATTCACTTGGAATAATATCATTACGCGTAATTTCACGACCTGTGATGTCAAGTGTGTCTGTTTCAAACCCAAATTGCAGTGAAAATAAATATTCTTTTACATTTGGCGATATTTCTTCGACAAATGGAATCATCTTGGTTGCGTCACCAATTGCGATCGGCAATACCCCAGACGCCATCGGGTCCAGTGTGCCAATATGTCCGAATTTTTTTGTTCCAATCATTCGTGCAATTTTACCACCGGCTGTTCTTGAAAACAGCCCTGAATCCTTGTCCAAGATAACCCAACCCGATTTCATTTTATTTTACCCTATCTAGTCGAGTTTTTGAGTATGTTACAGTTTTGATAAATTGGTCTAATCGTGAATTTTCTCCGCGTCCACATACCGGGTGTATTTGTTCCAGTGTTTTGTTATTTATCACATAATTGTTTTTATCAATTGTATATGTTTCGTGCAGTTCTTCGGAAAGCGTTGCAGGGAAATGTGGAACAGTAACTTTTATCTTATCTGAATTTGGAATCTGTTCAACTTTTTCGCCAATATAAAAAATGAAGTCGTTATTAGGATTATCTCCAAAGACACATGGTATTTTTAACCCCAGTTCAAAATCAAAGATAACCTCGGCCGATAAAGCAAAACGCTTTTCTGTGCCACGCGATACATCATATGCTCTGCCATCGGTGTCATATTTACGCAAAAAATCAAAGTGTTTTATATAGTTACACAACCCATCGGATGAAAAATAAACCTCGTTCTCTTTACCGTTAAATGGTTTAAAAATATATTTTATATTGCTCATTTAATTTTCCTTTTATTACCCGAACAGATTTAATTGTGGTGGCAGTTCGTCGCAAACATTATTCTTTTTGCGCGGCATTGGTTTTGGCGCACTTTGCATTGGTACAGACATTTCATTATTTTCCAATGCCGCCAAGACGCATTCTGCACGCGCGACCACAGATGTTGGCATACCTGCCATCTTTGCCACCTGAATCCCATACGAACGATTTGCGACAC
>JAZOUE010000054.1:0-3286 GCA_045658045.1 Candidatus Enterousia sp. | reverse complement strand
TTTTTTTAGTCATTTTACATCCTTTGTTTTAAAATTTTATCGGAAAAACATTGTTGCATCAGGACGCAAAAAACGCCCAAAAATCGCAAAAAACCAAGATTTTTTGTGTGTATGAACATATATATTCCCTTTCCATTTAATGACAGTGTAGAAAAAAATCCATTATCAGTGCAAGTCAAAAATTTTAAAAAAAAACACCCCAGTCGGAGGCAATGCAATTAATAACATAATAAAAACTTGGTGGAGCTGATGGGACTCAAACCCACGACCACTACGATGCGAACGTAGCGCTCTATCAACTGAGCTACAACCCCGAATCCGTGAAAAAAGTGGTGGGCGTAAGAAGACTCGAACTTCCAAGGTATTGCTACCACTAGTACCTGAAACTAGCGCGTCTACCAATTCCGCCATACGCCCACAAAAGCGAACATGATAATAATTCAATTTGCATAAAAATGCAACAAGAAATTTATTTTATACTAAACAAATTTACGATTATTCACTTGCACTAAAATTTATAAATTTGCTAAGATTTTATCAGAGATGAAGAAATTACTGATTTTAATTGCAAATATATTGGTTTGCATGTCCTTTGCAAACGCTGCTGTTCGTGACGGAACGGCTGTTTCGCGTACGGGTAAATCAGAAAAGACGCAATCGCGTGTTGCAACAAAGAATATCCCTGAAAAAAAGCGTACAACAGTATTGACGCCACGCGTGTCCACAGCAACTGCTTCGCGTGCGACAGGTTCTGTAAAATCTCGTTCTGCGACATCGCGCAATACAACGCCTGTCGCGCAAAAATCTGTTGTTTCACGCACTGGTACAACGACTGCGACCACATCGGCTGTTTCTGGTACGCGCACAGGGGCCGAGTATGAACAATGTAAAAATTCGTATTTTGCCTGTATGGATCAGTTTTGCACATTAAAGAACGATGATTATCGTCGTTGTTCATGTAACGATCGTGTATTTGACTTGGCGGCTCAGCGTGAAACATTGGAAGATGCAAATGTTCAACTGACGGAATTTACAGAAAACTTGGAAACGGTTGGCATGACTGCCCAGCAGGTTATTGCGATGAAAACCGCATCCGAAGGGGAAAATGCGTTAACATCTGACAAATCGGCTTCCAAGGCGTTATTACAGGCGATTATGAATTCAATTCGTGGCGAAGATACAAATGTTTTGGGCAAATACTCTGATTTAAACAGTATAAATATATCATTTGATACGGTAAATGCGTTTGGTATGACAGATACGGGTCAGGCAATTGCTGCCTATAATGGTCAGGCGTTGTACAGTGCTGTTTATCCACAATGTCGTCAGGCTGTGCGTGATGTGTGTTCTGATGCGTCATTGCAACGTGCGATAACTGCATACTTAATGGCGGTTGAACAAGATTGTAATGTCGTGCAAAGTGCGATTAATGCCACGCGTGGCCAGCTAAAGGCCGCTGTGCGTGAAGGCGGTGCGATGTTGGACTTGGCGCGCATCGAAAATTATCAGAAACATAATTCATCAGATCTTACAACCTGTATAAACGAGATTGAATCTGCTATACTTAGCGAAGAAGTCTGTGGTTCGAATTATCACAAGTGTTTGGACAATGGAAAGTACATTGATGTTGCGACGGGTAAACCGATTGCGGGTGTAACAGACTTTTACAAATTGGCAGACATGTTAACGTTTGCAGATGGTGTTCAAACAGTTGATCAGAAGTTATCAAAACTGACTGCGAACCAACAGTTTGTTGCAAATTTTGAATCGCGTGTAAAAATGTTTGCCCAGCCTGCGATGGATAAATGTGTTGATTTGGCGGATGTTGCATGGTCCGATTATCTGGACAAGGCACTGATAGATATTCATTATGCGCAAAAGGCCAAGGTTCAAGAAATCAAACAAGGCTGTTTTGATTTTGTTTCATCATGCTATACCCGTGGCGATAAATCAATAACAGACGCAATGCAGTCTTTGACGTCGGGCAATGAAATTGTTGTCGTGCCAGAACAGATTGTATTGAATAACAAGATGTGTTCAGACTATGTTGAATCATGTAATGGTATGTTTGGTACGACAAATATTATCACAGATTACATAAACTCTCAGACGGAAACAGACTTGTTGGCATCATGTCGTGCGGTTGTACAACAGTGTTTTGATAAATACGGCGGTCTAAATTACATAAACTTCTATGATCCAAACAGTGGATTGTTTGGTGAAACTAAGGCACCTGACTGGTTCTCGTTGTATTCCTTTTCTAAAGGCGGAAGATCTAACTGTCAGCGGAAGGATGATTATAACCCAAAGATTCCTAACCCTCATTCCCCGTGCTTGCAAGCGCTGCTGGGTGTAGCAGCGTGTGCAGATGTAAATGGTAATGGTATAGATGCAAAGAGCAAAAACCCTGATGCCGAAGATACTGTGTTCATTGAACAGGTGTTTGGTGGGCTTGATGCTTATTATTATGAAAGAGAAAAAGGAATAATACAAGTCTGTGATTACGGTCTGGGGGATGGTATGGGGGGATTAAAAGAACGTTACTTGCGTCCAACCGGCGTCGCGACCGAGGTTTACAACAAAATCATATCCATTCTGTCAACCCAGTGCATGAACCTTGATGGTCGATTTGTGGAATATCAAAATGCCAAGGGTATGTATGGTCAAAATAACAGCATGTGCAGGTTGGATGAAGTTTATATTGATGTGTTGAAAGCAAAAGGTATTCAGGCATATTATAATATAATTGAAGATAAAAATAATGATAATATAATTGAAACTGAAAATATTTGTCCTGTTGATTATGAACGTGGTGTCGATACAAAATCATGGGGAATATGTTCCTGTTGGTCAAATGGTGCCCGTCGCAGCGAAAATGGCATAACCGCAAAATGTGTGACAAAATATAGGGCCTCTTCCAATAAATGGATCGATCTTAAGCCTTCTAATAATGGTTTAAATCAGGTTCTGGTACCCGGTGCTGATAGTGCAGATTTGCCCAAGGGTATATAATTCTCACGGTTGATGTTTATATTTTTATCATTGTTATTCTGTCCTTCTTCTCAAGAGTGATAAACAAAACAACAATTTTTAATATTGTTTAATTTTTCTCTTGCCCAAAGGTTATGATTTTTTCTAAAGTATTATTAAATGGAAAGGGAATATATATGTTCATACACACAAAAAATCTTGGTTTTTTGCGATTTTTGGGCGTTTTTTGCGTCCTGATGCAACAATGTTTTTCCGATAAAATTTTAAAACAAAGGATGTAAAATGACTAAAAAAA
>JAZOUE010000053.1:0-8310 GCA_045658045.1 Candidatus Enterousia sp. | reverse complement strand
CAACAGAAAGCAAACTCACACTCAAAACAAACAATTATGATGCAAAATCATTAGCCGAAGGCGGATTAGGCAAATCAACAAACAGCTTAACCACCCCAAGAACAATCTCCAAAAAATAACACAACAAAATAATCATTCGGTCATTTCCCCCATTCCCACGCAGGCGGGAATCCACTGCGTCGCAGACTGTTAAACCCACCCTGTCACTGCGTGACACCCCTCCCGCATCCAACACCAACACAAGTCGGGGAATTATTTTGATTTTTTATCATTGCGGGGGATTACAAAAAATGATATAATACACCCCATAGACAGGGAGAGAATTTTATCCATGAAACGCATTGCATCTATCTTTATCGCATTATCATTATGCACCCTGCCCTGTTTTAATGTTATAGCCGAAGATTCTGCTGCACTTGACGCAATACTTCAAGCAGGCAACGGCAACGCAGGCGATGATACAGAAGCAAATGAAGAGAAAACAAAAGAACCCGCACCAACACAAGAAACAGAACCAACACAAGAACCAGAACCAACAGACGAAGGAACAGCTGTCGGCACACCCAAAACAGCCGGAGAAAAAGCAGCAAAAGAAGCCAAGGTTGCCGCAGCCCAGGAAAAATACGATGCTGCCAAGGCCAAAGAACAATCTGCCGAAAACAAACTGTTGGGCGCAACAACAATGATGGCGACAGGTATGGGTGCAATGGAACTGGCATCCAGTATGTCTGAACAAAAAGCAGACCAAGAAGCCGAAGATGAAATGCGCGCTTATCTCTCTACATTCTATTGTCAATACGGCAATAAACGTGTCCCTGGTGGTAATAAAAATGTAGAAACTGGTGGTGGCAACGAACTTATCAACCTGTACGCACAATATGTAAATCTGGCAAATGATTTAAAGGCACGCAAGGCCGCACTGGACATCGCCCCCGGCATCGAATCCGAAGCAATTTTAGACAGCGCAACTGCCGGTCTATACGATGATGTTAACATAGGGCCACGTGGCAGTATGTTCACATCGCTTGCACGCGCATTACAAGACCCAACCGGTGAAGATGCCCAAAAATGGAAAGCACAACAAGAAGAATCTGCCAAGGGTATCAAAGACGGTGCAATCGCACTGGGGGTTGGCGCAATTGGTTCCGCAGTTATTGACCTGGCAATAAATCACACCGACGATAAAGACAAAGACGAAGGAAATACAGATGACGTCAAAACAGGTCTAACAGACACCGGAAAAGAAGAAATGTGCACCAAGGGCGAACTTGGTGAATGGAATGAAAGCACGAAAAAGTGTACGTGTAATACAGACAAGCATTATGGCAGAGATTTAAAATTTAACAGCGAATTGCATATATGCACAACATTGGCAGACGCTGAAATCGATGAATTAACCGAAAAACAAAAAGAAAAATTGCAAACTTGCAACAAAAGCGCTGCAACACATGCGTGGAGCATAAAACAAGAAAAATGCGTAACGAAACCACGCAATGGAACAACAGACGGCTACGGAATATAAATTTCTGAAACACATCACAAACAAGCCCAGTTTATACAACCAATAATTTCCACCGCCCTTGGCGGGGGGATGTCGGCGCATTGCACCGACAGGGGGAGGCAAATGTTTTTTCTTGCAGGCAGAAATTTGTTCCCATATAATCTGACTGAAAACCCACATCAAAAAAAAATAAAAAGGATTTTATTTATGCTGCAGAAAACAGATGTTGTTTTATTTGATTTTGACGGAACACTGTCTGCATTTGATTCAAATGTTGAATTTGCAAAATACTGCTTTCGTCACTCGGTACGTCCTTGGTTATTTATACCTGTAATCGCATTTGGGCTGGCATGCAAATTTTTAAATCCAGATGGCATCTGGTGGCGTCAGGTTTCACGCTGCTTTTTAACTAAAAAAATGGTAAAAAAACTGTCACCTGGTTTTATCAAACAGCATAAACGCAACCGATTCGGTTGGGCCAAAGAACGTGTACAAAGCGAGCGTGATGCTGGTCGCAAAGTATTGTTGATTTCCGCATCTGCAAACTATCTGTTGCGTCCACTGGTTCGCGATATGAATTTTGACGCAGTATTTTGTTCCGAAATGGAAGAAGACAAACCATGGAAATATAAATCACTATGCTGGGGACAAAACAAGGTTTATACAATGGACGAATGGGCCAAAGAGCATAAATTTATTCCAAATGTTGTACGCGCTTATTCAGACAGCAAATCTGATTTACCAATGATGGAAATCGCAGCTGAACAGGTCTGGATTGACCCAAAAACAGGTATGCGAAAAGAATCCTGCTGATTTAACAATCATAATATATTATGATGCTTTTATGGCAATCATAGACACACTTTTTGATGTACTAAGCGCGACAATCGGCGCAATTGGCGGTGCAACCTTTGCATTCTTTTTAAACAAAAAACGCAACAGACAAATGGTGCGACAATCACAAATCAGTCGCCAAGAACTAATCGCGCTGCGTGAAGAAAACGAACGATTGTTACAACAAATAAAAACCAAAGAAGACATAATATTAAAAATGCAGATGCAATTATTATCTGTACCTGCAAAAAATAAAAAGACAAAAAAATAATGCCCCAAACGGGGCATTTTCTTATAAAATATCAACCAGTTTTACTTTGAACACAACAGCCTTGCCCGCCAGACCTTCGACATATGGTTCTGGGAAAGTGATATTGATATCACGTTCTTCACCCTGTGCCATGCCGACCAATTGTTCTTCGAACCCTGGAACAAATGTATGACTGCCTAATTTCAATTTATAACCACTGGCTGTACCACCATCAAACTGTGTACCGTCCAAGAACCCCGCAAAATCAATTACAACTGTATCACCATTTTTTGCAGTTTGCTGACCACATGCGGTCAAACCCAACATTGCCAAAACCCCCATAACAGACGCCAATTTTTTCATAATTTTCCCCTTTTTTTGTTCTTTTTATTGATTATAAACACATCTGAAACCATATTCACGCATTGCGTTACCTTCAGCCTCTATTCTGTAATCAAAATAAGGCGTTGGACGCATTACATCAAAAGATGGTTTATCATAAACCATAACGATACTGTCTGCGTTACGACCACACACGCGTTTCATTTCATAATCTGCAACCTTGGCCAATACAGAACGAATATCACCATCAATATCCATACCGTCTGCATTCTGCATCAAGCGCAAACGCATTTCACGCATATCTGTTCCACCCAGCAAAACTTCAACACGAACCATTACCCCCTTATATTCTTGCCAACGAGTTTCCTTTCTGGCAGTTTCCCAGCGGTTATTTGTTTGTTCTTTTTCAGCCGCAGTTTTTGGCTTGAACGAATCGATATTAGAATACTGATTTTCCGCCTGCATAAATTCACTAGTACGTTCATTATACAATGGAGCATCAGGTCCACCCTGTGCAAAGTCTGTTTCATTATATGGCATATCGCCACCATTTGTACAACCAGCCAACACCAGCGCACCCAAGATTGCAAATAAAAATGATTTTTTCATGTTTTGTTCTCTCTTATTCTTTTTTACAATTTTATCAAATAAACTGTTTTGATTCAAGTCAGGATTTATGATAAAATAACATTGATGTCAAATATCGTTCTGGAATCTTTATTAAAACCATTAGAAGAATTCTACACACCATCGTTCGTAGAAGAAATCGCAATAAATCATGCTGGCGAAGTATGGTTGCGTCTACACGGTGCACGTATTCCATGGGTTTCTTATAAATCCGAAATTCTTAGCAAACAGTACTTGGTTGATTTGATTCATACAGTGGCAAATATTTATGAACGCCCTTTTAATCCAATACATGGAATTCCTGTTGTATACGCTACATTACCGGGCAACCATCGTTTTAGTGCAATTGCTGGTCCAAATGTTCAATACGACGAACACGATGTTACAGGCGGTGTTGCACTGAACATTCGTGGTGGCGGTGTGCACAGCACTAGTTTTGAAAACTATCATTTACGTCGCGGTCAAAAATTGATAAAAGTAAAACCACGTGAAACAGTTCGCCCAGACGACCCATACGAAAGATTAATGTCTGCAATAAATGACGGCAGTCCTATTTTAATCAGCGGTGCAACTGCAACTGGTAAAACGACATTTTTAAACCATATGCTGACACTAATTGATAAAAACAGTCGTGTTATAACTGTCGAAGACGCACGTGAAATTCGCGTACCTCAGGCGAATCGGGTACACTTTGTTTTATCACGAACAGAACAAACAAACAGCTTTAACTATGCGCGGTTATTAGACTTGGTCGTGCGCATGACCCCAGATGTAATTATTGGTGGTGAAATTTCAACTGACAACGCATCTGTACTGTGGGAAATGCTGGGCACCGGTCACGACCACTTTTACACAACAATTCATGCCGAAAATTCCGAGGCTGCATACGCCGCATTCGCAGACAGAATCTTACACACCCAGCCGGCATACGACCGCACAGATTTAATTGCAGAAATGAAAAAGAAAATTCGCGTTGTTCAACTATCGCGCGACGGTTCACTGCGTGCAGTTACCGAAGTCGTTTAAAAAAATCCCCAAACGGGGATTTTTATTTTAATCCGAATTTATATACCGCACCAAAGTAAAATTCTGTAGCACTAACATCTGTGGTCGCAAATTTATTTCCATGCTCAACTGCGCCATAGTACTGATACTTTAACCCCAGATTTACATCAACACGATTATTCAATGCGAAATTTACACCAACCATTGCCTGATAAGACAAGTCAAACGAAGAATCTGCCTCATGATACATCAGCGACTTAACATCAGACCAAATACCAGCAAACCCAACACCAAGCCCAACATACGGTGATACAGCCCCAGAATATTCTTGGAACAAATACATATTAAACATATTCGCCCATACATCATAATTAAAATCTGTTACCCCACGTTGCGATTCGCCACCAGTATAAGACGTTTCAAACTCAACCTTAACATAATCACTAAGACGATTACCAACAACCGCACCAAAACCGAAATTATCATATCGTAATGTTGTTGTACCACCTTTTTCTAACTTATACGCAAACGCAATATTTTCATTTTTATGAATTCTGAAGCCCACATAATTATCACACATATTTTCATCACAATAATCTGCCATAACAGGACTTGCCAACAACAACGCACAAAATGCAATCAATAATTTTTTCATGAATTCTTTCCTTTATTTCACTAAGTATATGGTTATAAATTCTACTAAAAAACGCAAGGCATTTATGATAAAATACACACATGCAGAAAAAAAATACCAGATATCGCGAACCAGAAAAAACGCCTAAATCTTGGAAATGGCGATTATTTGTATACCTGTTCAATGCAATGCTGTTATGTGGGGTTGCTGTTGGCGCATATGTTTCAATTATATATCTTCGCATGCCGTCATTGGATGCAATTTTACACGAAACCAGACCTGCATCTGTAACTTTCTTGGATAATTCTGGCAATGAAATCCGCAGTGCAAATCGTATTATGGGAACACCTGTATCTGTGGACACCCTGCCCCCACATGTTTGGCAGGCGATAATCTCAATCGAAGACAAAAGATTTTTCAAACACGGTCCAATTGATTTGCGTGGCATAACACGCGCAGTATTTTCAAATCTGGCATCTGGCCGAATTGCCGCAGGCGGTTCAACAATAACCCAGCAGACAGCCAAGAATATTTTCTTGTCACGCGAAAAAAAGATTTCGCGCAAGGTTCAAGAACTGATTCTGTCATATTGGTTAGAAAACAGATTTACTAAAAATCAAGTACTGGATTTATATATGAACCGCGTATCATTGGTTGGTGGTATGCGTGGAATTGACGCTGCATCACGTGTACTGTTTCAAACACCTGCAAGCAAACTATCAATCGGTCAGGCCGCGCAAATCGCCGCTATGTTAAAGGCACCAACAACATACAGCCCACTGCGAAACCCAGAAAAAAATATTGAACGTGCGCGCGTTGTTTTAACAGAAATGGTACGCCAAGGATATATCACAATAAATCAAGCACGTTTTGCAGCACAAAATCTGGGACCTGCAACTGTTGCACCTGATACGAATTTATATCGTTATTGGACAGATTTTGTAATGGACGAACTGCGTTCCAGAATTGGCGAATTTGATTCAGACATGTATGTTCACACAACACTGGATATGAACCTGCAAAGCAAAGTTGCCACAACAATATCAAACAAGGTCGGTACATACCAAGGTGCAGTTATTGCGATGGAACCGGACGGTGCATTGCGTGCAATGTCTGGCGGACGTGATTATCAGTCCAGTCAGTTTAACCGTGCAACATCCCCACGCCAACCCGGCAGCAGTTTTAAACCTGTGGTATATTTGGTAGCATTGGAAAATGGCATGACACCTGATTCATATGTAAATGATTCACCATTTGCTGTTGGGGACTACAACCCAAAGAACTATAACGAAAAATATTATGGCGACATTACATTATCTACTGCATTTGCAAAAAGTGTAAATTCTGTACCGCTTAAACTGACCAAAGAATACGGAATTGATTCCGTGTTAAATATGGCCGGCCGATTGGGTGTTGGCACAAAACTGCGTCGTGAATATTCAACTGTACTTGGCGCATCGGAAATGAGTCTGCTTGACCTAACAAACATTTATGCAGTTATTTGGAACAATGGGTATTCTGTACGCCCATACTCAATAACCAAGATTACAGACAGCCATGGCAACATTATATACGAACGCAATCCATCTGAACCTATTCAAGTGCTGCAACCACAAACAGTTGAATATATGTCACACCTGCTGGCAGATGTTGTCGCCGTCGGTGGCACAGGCGGTCGCGCACGCGCAAACGGTGTATTGGGTGGCAAAACAGGCACCAGCAACGGCAACCGTGACGCATGGTTTGTTGGCGCGACAAAAGATATAATTATTGGAGTATGGATGGGCAACGATGACTTTACCCCAATGAATTCAAAAATCACAGGCGGCACAATCCCCGCAGAAATATTCAAGGAAATAATTCAATAAAAAAAACCGCCAAACGGCGGGTTTGTTTATTTTGGAATATTATTTACAGATTCAGCCCACATAACATTTCTTTTACAAATTTTTGCAGGATTTCCTGCGATAACAACATGTTCTTCATCAAACTTTTTTGTAACAACAGACATTGCGCCAACAATGCTATTATCAGAAATTTTACCCCTTTTCATTATAAAAACATTCTCGCCAATCCAGACATGATTACCAATATACACACCATCACTTTTATCTAAATTTTCAAGCGTATTCATATCATATATTGCATGTGGCCTTTCACCAGTTCTTATACAAACGCCTTTTGAAAAAAGACAATTCGCACCAATTTTAATTGGCGTATCACTTTGGAAAGCTAAAATATTTACCTGTACACAAGCAAAGTTATCAAGTATTTCTATTTCTGCATTATCAACCCCAATAAAATTTCCCATATCAATATTCAAATTATTAGCAGTTCGTAAATCCTTTATAATAATCTTATTGTTATTACCTTTGATATTTATCCTTAGATTTTGTGGTTCAACAGTAACCTTGGATGTTATATCTACAAAATTATTATTACCATCCACCTTTATAAAGTAATTTATCTTTTTATCAATATTGACCACATTTCCCGTTCCATTGATTTTTTCATTTTTTCTTTTAAAGACACTTTTTATTTTTTTAATACAAATACACATATTAATCTCCCATAAAACACGCAAATAAAATTTGCATAACTTTATCACTTGCAAAGATTATAGCACAAAAAATTCGAACGCAGCAAATTTTTGCAACATCAACAAAAACGCCCCATTCAGGGGCGTTTGAATACTGGTTGTGCAATTTGTGCAATTCGCGAACCGATTTGTTGGAAATAGGACGGGAGATAGATGATATAAAAGAAGAAACCTATCACTTATTCAAATGATTTTATTCATATTTCTTCAACAAATCTTTCCACGCCTGTGGCGCATCCACTTCATCAAAGTAAGCGCTTAAAAAACTAACCAAGGTTTGATGTTTTTTCTCTGCATATTTGCGTCCCGGTTCTGTTAAGCACATATCGCGCAAATGAAAAATTTTAACAAAAAAGTGATTTACACACGGATCGACTTTTGATTTTCTATACTTTTCGGCATCCATTTCTTCTGGAAAACAATCTGGATCAAAGAAAGGTTGACCCGTTCCAGAACGATATTCTATGCACCGTAACAGACCTGTACACCCTGATGCATCACACATATCGGCATCAGAT
>JAZOUE010000052.1:0-4094 GCA_045658045.1 Candidatus Enterousia sp. | reverse complement strand
AAGAACTGGAAAATATGTCTGCAACAGGATTGCAAGATGATTATAATTCGTTTTTAATGCGTGAATATCCGATAAAAATAAATGAAAAAGTATATAATCGCGTATTTGCAAAATAAAAAATCCCCCGTTTGGGGGATTTTTTTATTTTACAGAATCATCGTGAATCAGGTATTCAATACCGTCAATTTTTACATGTAATGCGCGTTGGGTATTTGCCGACATTTTTAAATCTGGGTTATCAATAATCGGTGTTGCGTTGGCGGAATAAACCCCTGTCTCAATACGCGCATACAACCTGTGTTCGGCTGGCACCGCAGGCGACTGGTGCAAATATAAATATTCACCCCCAACATACAATTTGCGCCCACACTGTGATTCCAACCACATACCCACCGGCGCATATGGATGAGATGACGGGCAGGGCAAAATCCCCTGCGTTTCTGTTTCAGAAAACGTATATGTTCCACCGACACAATAATTGTTTTCCGGGCATTCGATACAACCATCTGTATTTGCCGGCATATAAAATCCTGTTGCACAATCGTGTTTGTTCGGTTTGTATATTGCCAAAATATCGGTTGGGAAATTTGCCGCACACACATTGTTCATTGTTGCTGTTGTAATATTTTCTGTAAAATATAAACCTTGAAACATATCAGGATTAAATTGAAATGTTCCGCCGGGACAATTAAAACCACTGGGGCATGGTTTGCACCCCAATGTATTCGCAGGTAAATAATAACCTGTTGCACAATCATAAGTGTATGGATTATATGCTGCGAAATACGTATCTATATTTGTATCACACACAATATCATCCGCCATCGCAATTTGCGTTATGAATATTGACAACAAAAATGCGAATAACTTTTTCATAAATTATTCACCGATAATTGGTCCTGCAATAAAGTCGCCAGTACCAGAGGCATAAAACATTTTCTTTGTTACTAAATCATACATACCTGCAATACCATTTCTATCGATTGCAGGTTTTCCATCAAATAAAGCGTATCCATCATTATCAAAAATTTTAAAACTGTACCATTTTGCCGATGGTACTGTTGATCTAGCCTTACTTATAGTGATATACGCAGTCGAGTTAGAAAAATCGGAAACATCCCCAGGTACTGAAGCAACCCATGTGTTATCTATGAAAATTTTAGGATTAGCATTTCCAGATTCTATCTTTAACAGATGTGGTTTGTCTAAAAAAGTAAAATCTGCCTTGTCATACCCAGCTGCAAAACTTAGCTGTTTTGGGTGCGTAGAACCATATCTGATATATATAAGTTTTTTAGCTGAGTCTATATCCCATACTAATAAAGCGTCCATAGTTCCAAACCAATCTTTATCACCAGATGATAGCATTTGAAATTTTGTTTCTATCCCCAAATAATTAAATGGTTTAATTAATGTATTTATATAATTACTCCCAGTTGAAGTAATATACTCAACAAATACTACCTCGCGTACCCACCCCTGAAACGTATACCCATATTTTTCTGGGGCGGTGGGTGGTGTAACATTTTCACCAGATTCACATATCGTTGTATGATAAACCGAATCGTCTACATACCAATTTATCGTGTGTGCAATTGCGGTGGTTGCGATAAATAACGCAGATAAAAACAATAAAATTCTTTTCATGACATCCCCCCAGTGGAAAAAATAAAAACCGCCAAGGATTGACGGTCGGGGAGTTCACTAATCGTCTTATCGTTGATTCTGTTGCTTTTGGGTTGCCCCTGTTGTATGGCAAACAGCCCCCCGACACTTACAGTCAGGGATAAATAACGACACAAAACCACAGGAAGCATATCGGATTCACGATACGCCACAGTTTTGTACCGGATAAGACGGGCTAGTGACAGCCCCGAATCCAATCCCTTGGATTCAAGAAAATTATAAATCATTTATGAAAAAATGTAAATATATAAATATAAAAAAACACCCCCAGGTGGGGGTGTTGCTTCCTGAAAACACTATTCGCGCCATGTGACAGATTCAAATGCGGAATTTAATTTTTCACGCAATGCGTCATCAACAAAAAACTGATTTCGCATGGCGTCTGTGGTTTTGTTATCTTCGCGTTCAAAGTGCGGAATATACTTTTGAATCGCGATTTTTTTTACCCCCCTGCCCGATAAAACATCTGCGATTTCATATAAATCAGCGACAGATATAAATCGTGGGTCACAGGTTATGCGAACTTCAAAATCTTTGCCTGTTTCCAGCCACACATCTAACGAGCGCATCATATTGTCATATGCGATATGCTGACCCGTTAAGTC
This sequence comes from Candidatus Enterousia sp., assembly GCA_045658045.1. Lineage (GTDB taxonomy): Bacteria > Pseudomonadota > Alphaproteobacteria > Rs-D84 > Rs-D84 > Enterousia. The sequence goes on along the minus strand of JAZOUE010000052.1, from coordinate 1,803 downwards.
GGGATATTTTTCACGAGTCGCCTTGAAATCAAGACCAATCCAATCAACAATATCAGACGCTTGTTTCAATAATTCCGGATAAAAACCATTTGTATGCAGACCAATTTTAAAGCCCATCTCATGCACACGACGCATATATTCAATTGCAACTGTGCCTTGCATTAACGCTTCGCCACCGGAAAATACGATTGCTTCTAATTTTCCAATGCGTGCCTGCATCCATTCCAGTAATAATTGTGGGTCATATTCCCCATCGCCCACAGATAATAAATGAGGATTGGAACAATATGCACACCGCAATGGACAGCCAACCAAGAATAAAACTGCAGACAGCTTACCCGGATAGTCAATTGTGGTGAACGGAACCAATCCCCCAATTTGAACATCACGCATGATATTACGCAACTTTCTTTAACAAATCACTGTGACGGGCACCTGTGGACAGACAGTTTGCCTCTGTAAAAGTTTTGCGTTCACAGAATTCAGAATATTTACCAATATTAAAGTTTGATACCGGTCTGATAAAACCCATTGATCTTGAAAAAACTTCGCAAGGTGTTCTGTGTTCATTGTTTGTCATGATGTTATCCTCCCTAATAGATTGACAATTGTGATTTGTTATTTGTTTATTCTTTTGTGTCCTGATTTGCGGCGCGTTCCGCATCGCACTTTGGACAGAATTCATGTTTGCCCGGCAGATAGCCATGCTTTGGACAGATAGAGAATGTCGGTGTCAGTGTCATATATGGCACCTTGTAGTTTTCAAATATCGTGCGTACGATTTTCTGTGCAGCATCGCCACTGGATACAGGTTCGCCCATATAAAGGTGCAACATTGTTCCGCCTGTATATTTACGTTGTAATTCTTCTTGGTGTTCCAGCGCAACAAATGGATCGTCTGTATAGCTTACTGGCAACTGAGTTGAATTTGTGTAATATGGCGCGTCTTTGGTTCCAGCAGTAATAATATCTGGGAAATTCTTGACGTCTGTTTTCGCAAAGCGATATGAACAACCTTCGGCTGGGGTTGCTTCCAAGTTATACAGGTTGCCTGTTTGTTCTTGGAATGTCGCCAGATTTTCACGGATAAAGTCCATTACATCCAGTACCAACTTTTTACCCATCGGTGTTGCGATATTTTCTTTGTCACCTGTAAAGTTACGAACCATTTCATTCGCACCGTTTACACCGATAGTAGAAAAGTGATGATTCCAATCGCCCAGATAACGTTTTGTAAATGGATACAAGCCACGTTCCATATTCTTTGAAATAATGTCACGCTTGATTTCCAATGTATCGCGTGCAATATTCAGCAAACGTTTCAGTTCTGTAAACAGACCTTCGCGATTACCACGATGTACATAGCCAAGTCTGGACAGATTGATTGTAACAACACCGATTGAACCTGTCTTTTCCGCAGAACCAAATAATCCGCCACCGCGCTTTAACAATTCACGAACATCCAAACGCAAGCGACAGCACATTGAACGAACATCCGTTGGATTCAAGTCTGAATTCAAGAAGTTCTGGAAATTTGGAATACCGTACTTTGCAGTCAATTCAAACAAAGGCTTTACATTTGGATGATCCCATGGGAAATCCGGTGTAATGTTATATGTTGGAATTGGGAATGTAAACGGACGACCCTGGGCGTCACCTTCGGTCATAACTTCGATAAACGCCTTGTTTATCATATCCATTTCAGCCTGCAAGTCGCCGTATGTAAAGTCTGCTTGCTGTTTGCCAATAAATGGACGTTGTGATTTCAAATCTGTTGGGCATGTCCAGTCAAATGTAAAGTTG
>JAZOUE010000051.1:0-7019 GCA_045658045.1 Candidatus Enterousia sp. | reverse complement strand
TCCGTAATCATCGCGATTTTCGTTTGGTGCCGCATCTGTAATTAAACCGTAATCGTTTATCAGTTTAGGTAATGCATTTTGCAAAACAGAAACCAAATTACGATACAGACCCAAGACTGTTCCACCCGACATTTTGTCTTTTATGACGTCCAATGTGTATTCCATCAAGTTTTTAATATCATCGTGCTTATTTGCCCACTGTGATAAATCAATATCAATGGTACGCAAGTCTTGTAATGCAGACAGTAAAAAATTAAAGTCCGAATTTAAATCTTCGGGGTCGATAACTTTTGTTGGCTGATAATCTATGCTGCGTGACAAAGACACCTGACGGAAAATATCTATCTTTGCTTTTTTTGCTGGCGGCGTGTCAAATACAATATTTCCACCAGAAAAATCTTCGTTCGACATAACAGCAAAATTATGTTTTTCTGTATCAACAACATCGTCCACAGCGACACGAACATCGTCAACCTGAAAGAAAGGAAAAGAAAAGTTGAATTCTGTTTTTTGACCGTCTGCAATGTATGATATTTTATACATATTGATTCCTTTTGTATTATCCGATTAAGCTGTCAAATCTGTCCAGCAGTTTCTTTAACAAGTTTGGTTTTGCAACCTTGGTATTTTTCAGTTTTGCCAGATTGTTACGACGCTTTTCATCATATGATGCAGACGCTTCGTCTTTTAAACGTTTTAAAACTGCGCCTTCGGTAACGCCATTGTTTGACATACCAGATGCGCCATATTTTGCGCGCTGAGTTGCCAAAACTTTTTTTACCAGATTTGTTTTTTCTGCATCATCAGATGCCATTTGTGCCAGGATTTCTTGACGTTGCGATTTTGCTTGTTTCTTGGCGTCTTTGTAATTCAAGATTTCTGTCACATCAGATACAAGTTGTCCCATATTTTAATCCTTTTTTCGTATTGTTATTTATATTGTGTACCATCCATGTACAGAAACAGACAGAACTGTTGTACATAATGGTTCGTCACCATGGATTTCCCACAATGGTTCGATTGTGTTCTGCATCGTTCCCAACTGATTCAAAGAAACATCACCACTGTACCCAGATGAATTTTTATCATACACATAATCTGGCAATGTCATACGATGCTGATTTATATAAACAGATTTCGTATTTAGAACACGTGCCGAGATTTTACGAACCTTGATACGACTAGCACTGTGTCCAGATGAACGCAGTGGCAATCCTGACGCAGTAAATGAAAAATTATAACCACCTGCATCTGTCAAAGCGTTATCATCAAAGTATTCCAAAAATACAGAGTTACCACGCTGTGTAACCGTATATGTTATTCCATCACATACACCAACTGACATAAATTTTCCATCGGTAACATACGTTCCCCACGCAGAAATCCCAAGTGATTGATTTTGATTCAAGACTGCCATCTTGCCATCATCACGCACAACAAATAATTGGTGTGTATCTTGGTTGTACGCAATGTCAATTGGCGTTGTCATTAAATGCTTTGCAAACGCACATAAATCATTTGCATTATAATTTTCACCAATTTCATCAAGACTTAGTTCACGAATATCACGACCACTGGCCGCAACAAAAACTGTTGAACCTTCTATCTTTTGTGGCGGTAAAAAGCGTGTTGTATAAGACCCTACGAAAGTATGTTGTTTTATATCAACATTTGTTGGCGTCAGTGGTTTACTGGCAATCGCCCATTCGCCTGAATTTGTTAAAATCTGCAAGTTATTACTGCTGACCAATGTGTTTATTTGCTGACGCTCTTGTGATAATAACGAAACAAAAATTGCTTCGTCATCAAGACCTGTGCCTGCATCAAAGTTTCTATGTCTTCCAACCTGCGACATCCAAATACCACTTGGCCAATCACGCGTTCCACCAAAAACCAAACGGTCTTGATGAAATGTTATACTGCGTGGCCAACCACGATGTTCACTGAACGCTGATTCATACCAATCAGTAACCCAAGCATCCGGCATAGTATATGACGCATTTACATATGCAACGACCTGTGTTGGGCTTAGATATTCTGTGATTTCCCATTGTTTGTCCAACAGTAACAATCGCGAACCAACGCAAGATGGTTTCCAAAAAGATTTACTGGTCGTAAATATCGCAAAGTTATTACCATTGGTATGCGGGCTAAGTTTTATCCGAACATTTTCAGCATCATCAAATTTCATAAATGGAATTTTTTCCTGAAATGTTTCTGTGATTTCAAAAGAAAAGCGCTCTATATCGAATACATTACCCTGCTTTTTCAAAATATATGGCGGGAAATCTGGATGAACAAATATCATTGCGCCAAAACGCTGTGCGTATTGCAGCGTTGGCAACGCATTATAAGGCCACGGTGTTTTCAGGTCTTGAAATTTTTCTTTGTTACAATAGATATACATATGCATATCTGTCATGGCAATTATATATTCTTCGCCATTCGCCACAGAAAAAGAAATCAAACGCGCAGGTCCACGCAACTGTGTAATCTGAGATAACCCTTGTCTGCGAGATAATGCACCGCTGGACAATACATCCATATTTTCCAGTTTTGATAAACCGTTTATATTATCGCATGCAAAAAATTCTGGGGACACTTCGCCATTTGAAAAAGAGTTTTGTGTTTTTATAAAGTCTGCCATTTTTACCCCCTGATATTTTTAAAATCTGGAACTGAGCAACGAAAAATCAGACACAGAATCACAAACAGATGTTGTGCTGTCTATGAACTTGGCTGTTTGTAGTTCAGATTCATATAATGCTGCCAGCATACGGAATATTGTTTGATCACCCAACAATGGCACACAAAATTCCATCGCTAAACGCGTTGCAGCAAGGCTTGCAAAATAACTTGGGAATTTTTCTGGTGCTGTTTTTGTTACTGCAATAATAGAAATATTATCTGAATCAGAATAAATCTTGTCGCCAACAATACGACCATTTGTTTTTAAGACTCGCAATACATCTGATGGGATTAGAAAATTACCAGATGCATTTTTTACTAACTTGATTTCTTGGGACGCGAATCGCCACGGATGCATTGTCAACAACGAATCAATAACCGTATCAAATAATGTTCTGGATAACTTTGCAGCAGCTGTATCATCCAACAATGACTGTATCGGAGATTCTCCCAGCTTTAACAAAGCCATAGAACATAAATCTATTTTTGTAAGCATAATTGTGCCTTTTTGTTAAATTGTAAAAAACAACAGACCGGCAAATAATGCCGGTCCGGAAATAATAAAAAACTATGCTAATGCGACAGTTGTTACATTCAAATCTGTAATATTGATTTTCTTTATCGCAGTATTATCAGATGCGTTGATAATAATAATATCACCAATGTTCATCAGTGTTTTTACATTATTAAAATAACCATTTGCTGTGATTGTTGCCAATGTTTCAGCTGCACCGTAATGCCACAATGTAAATCCATTTGCGTATGCAATAACTGACAAGTTTTTATTTTGAAATGCCATATTGTTTCCTTTTTTTATATTTTTGATTTTTATTGTGTGTTCACTTATGCAGATGGCGCATCAGAACATTTAACACGAACAATTCCATCGCCATCAATTAAAACAGCGCCTTGGGACATACTGTTGCTGATAAAGTGTGCAGCACGTTCACCATGCCAAGAAATATCTGTTTTAACTTCTTGACCACATGCATGACCAATGCTGGATGCGTGATAGATAAAGCAATCACGTTTTGTATCAGACACAGGCAATGCGTTATACAAAACCCATGTAATACCCAACCATTTGCGTGCTTCGAAACCGTTTACCAATGGTGTGTTGCCAACATAATCTGCAGAAACAAATTCATCCATTGACAACAGTTCGTTCCATTGATGTACACCAACAACAGCAAAGCGACGACCATCATCTGGAACATCGTTTGTATTTAATACTTCAACTGCTGACAAGATTAAATCTTTGGTCAGACCTGTTGAATAATCACCAACATTTGCAGTTGCTGTATTCATTGCATTTACAATCAATTCGTCTGTTTTGCGACCCAATGCATATGCACCAGCAGACGCAACAACGCGACGTTCATCTGTATTGATTTTCAATTCATCCAATGCATCAACCCAGTCGCCTGCATAGTAATCTTGCAACAAGCATTCCACAGGTTCATGATTTAAATTCATAACTGGAACAATACCATGTCTTGATTTTGTGCTGGCAGTACCACGACCTACTTTTTGGAAAGTTGTTGACGCACCGACAACACCTGATTTACTGCGAACTGTTGAACGCAGTTTTGTGCCCATTTGCTGATAAGCCAAATGAACATCTGCTTCGAACTGTTTTACAAAAACATTATCTATTGATATAGACATACAAAAATCCTTTATTAAAAATTAAACAAACATGTAAACATACATGCATCAGATTTTGTGTTTTGGTTATGCAAAAAAAATGCGCCAGAAAACAAAAGAAATAAATCGGGTCTGCAAATAAATGCAGATTGTCCATAAAAAATATCAGTCAGACTGTGCACAAAAAATCTGACTGATACTTTTTGTAAAAAAACAGGTCTGCGAATACAGACCTGTAAAATACAAAAACCCTGTCATCCAGGGAATTTAATTATTTTTTCTTTGCACATGCTTTTTTAGCACATGGTTTTTTTGCAACTGCTTTTTTAGCAACTGGTTTTTTAACAGCTACTTTTTTAACAGCTGGTTTTGCAACTGCTTTTTTAGCAACTGGTTTTTTAACAGCTACTTTTTTTGCAGCTGGTTTTGCAACTGCTTTTTTAGCAACTGGTTTTGCAGCTACTTTTTTTGCAGCTGGTTTTGCAACTGCTTTTTTTGCAGCTGGTTTTGCAGCTGGTTTTGCAGCTGGTTTTGCAGCTGGTTTTTTTGCAACTGGTTTAGCTGCTGGTTTTGCAACTGTTTTTTTAGCTGCTGCTTTTTTCTTAAACAAGAACATTCTTCTCTCCTATTTATTGTTTGAAGATAGAACAAATTTGTTTTGTTCTTGCTTTATATTTTATATGAAATAAAAAATATAGTAAAGCATAAAGTGATTTTTTTTCTTATGAATATAATTTTTTAAAACCGTTTTCTATTTTTCTGATGTATTCAACATCATTATCGCGCCAATATTTTGGATCGCGCATCATACGACGCAAATCAGAATCTGTTAAATTTTGTGTTTCATTTTTATCTGTTTTTACATCAGGTTCCATTGATTGCATCATCTTGTACATGCTTTGGATTCCCTGGGGTGTGGCACACAGTGCATCAAACGCATCACGTGGCAAAAACTTTTCACCAAATGCATTTATCGCATGCAACGCATCGTTCATTTTTTCTGTTCCACCAAAAAAACTTTTTAATTCATTTATCGCATTACTTTCATTTTGCGCTGTAAATAACTCTGAAATCACAGGTGATAAAAATTCGTTCGCAATATTATAAATTTTTTCAACTTGTGTTTTTGTTAAACCAATTTGTAAAAATTGTTCACGTAAATTTTCATCATCATATAAATCGTTTGTTGGATATTCAGATGCATTTTCTGGCACGCCAATTGCACGATTAAATTTTTTACGCACGTTTTCATCTGATTCTGCTGTTGGCACAGAAATCATCGTGCTCATTTTCTTTTCCAGTTCTGTATAAGATTTTATCAACGATTCTGAATTTAATGTTCCGTCTTGGTTCAGAAATTTTTCTGGTATATTATCCATTACTTTTCCTTTTTTGTTTCGTTTGATTTACGCAAAAAATAAATTCCACCCAATGTAAAGACTGTTTGCAGCATGGCAAAAACATCTGTATCACCAACCAAATACGCCGCAATTGCAGATATAATACCTGCGCCTGAAATTATATATGTGCGATACCCAGACAGATATCCGCCCTTTATTATCTTTTTCATAACACAACCATTTATAAGTAAAACAGTATTCCATCAACATCTGCGATGTACCCACGTGTGATTGCCCAATCAGGCATACAATCTGCGTGATGAAATCGTGTTGCACCATGGCATGTGTCTGGCAAACCACCCATCAGCATTCGCTGTGCCACACGCACACACATCTGAAAACCACGATTTGTTGCCGGCACATCTGCGACATCTGTTTTTGGAAACAGCGTTTCATCAGATATAACATCTGTGATATTACGTTCGTGTTTATCAGAAATGTTTTTTATCATTGATGTCATGGCTTCGACCAGGTTTAACGATGACGCATGGGTCTGTGCATATACAGTTCGCGCGATACGATATGCCTGTGTCGCAGACACGTCTGTATTTTTTATCAGGGTCAATTGCATATTTTCACCTTTGGTAAAAAAAATCCCCTGCGAATGCAGGGGAAAAATAAAAAAAACCACACGCGTGTGTGGATACTATCTGTGCTGTTTATGTAAAATATATTATCATATTTTCAATTAAAAGTCAAGCATATATTTCTAAAACCGCAGATTTCCGGCACTTACACGTTTATTTCGTCACCATACACCAACAGATATCGTGTTCCACGTCGCAGTACCAATGCGCCATTTTCATTTATACCAATCAATATTGCAACCTCGCCCTGATATTTAACTGGTTTGTTTATACAGGCCGCCAAATCTGTCCATCTGGCACGCACAGCACGAAAATCTGCACGGCGCCATTTATCGATATTCTTCATCAGGCGATTTAATAATTCGTTCATTGGAATTTCAGAATAATTGTCCAGTTTTGTTGTTTTATATTTTTCAACCGTTGGATTAGAATTGACATTTATGCCAATTCCAACAACAACGAATCGCCCTGTATATTCAATCAATATGCCCGCAATCTTTTTATTATCCACCAAGATATCATTTGGCCATTTAATTGTTGGATGCACACCAAACGATGCAATTGTTTCAGATACCGCCACCGCCACAGAATATGACAGACGCGCATCACGTTCAGGACATTCAAAAATAAAACTGATATATAAATTGCCGTGATGTGACACCCAATTTCTGCGATATCGTCCACGCCCAGCCGACTG
>JAZOUE010000050.1:0-7815 GCA_045658045.1 Candidatus Enterousia sp. | reverse complement strand
TAAAAAGGTGTCCGAGGTACTGATAAAACAAAAGGTAGGATTACAAAAAGAATATCCATTGCCACATCCGCTGAAAAATGACGATGTTGATACTTTGATGAAAAAATTAAGGATGATGGTTCGCACTATGGAATCATTTCGCCCTCAGGCTACAAACGATAAGGCTCTTATGGGGCTACATAGTTTGGTGGGGGCTATTATTTCTCTGTCGGCAGAGGTTTATGATGCTTTGCAAAATAACAGAGTTTTTGTGGCCAGTTCCATTACGTGCCAAATTTTAGAAGCTGAAATACAACTGCTATGGTTAAACAAGCATTTTAATACCAGGGGCAAAGATTTTATAGATTTTGGATATGTTGAACAAATAGATATGTTGCGTGTACACCCAGATCGTAAAGATAGGGTTTTAGAACTACTAAAACAAAATAATTGTGATAGATTCCTACGCAAAGGCCTTAAAAACCCAAATAGGCTTGATCGTAACAGTTACAACAAAAAGTGGTACGGAGATACGATACAAAACATATCGGAAGATTATTTCAAGCTTGTTTTAGAGTCAATTCAAGATACGCCAGAGTTGGTAGCGTATTATGACAACAAAGATATAAACTACGAAAATTATCAACTGTTTTGTGGTTATAAACACTTTTCACCATATTTAGTAGGAAGATTTTTTGCAACAAGCCAATCTTTTCAAGAAGATGAAAGCAAATATGCTAGGGTGGCAGTTTTGCAAACTGTTTTGACTTCATTGCTAAATGTCTGTTTCGTCCTTGAACAACATGGAGATCCTATATTACATATCAAGCCACTAGCAACAGATGGGATAATCCCTGCATCCGTACAAAAACTAATCAGTGGCGAGATTTTGTATTCTACAAGTTATCAAATTCGTGTTGTTGGCTACTGAAAAAATAGGTGTATAATTACATATAAACTCATTGTTATAAGAGGAATTTTATGGTACAATTTCCAATGAATAAGGAAGTACCATGAACGATTCAGAAATTCAACAAACTTATGATTTAATATGTAAAAAGCATGCGAGCTTATTGCAAAAGCATGGTGTAAAGTTGCCGGCTTTACGAGACAGTAAGGGGAATTATATTAAGAGTGCCTTAATTCTAGTAAGATTAGCAAAAGGTTATCCAAACCAGCAAGTTTTATCAAAAGATCAGTTAACTGATTTTATTAGAAAGTTTTATCCAAAAACACCAGATGTTCAGCAGGCTAGACATTTAGCAATGCAATCAGGGTGGAATATTTCTTCAGGGAAACGTGGCGATTCTAAAGATATTCCAAAAGATTCGTATAAATTGGAAAGTTTGGATACACCGTATCATAGTTTTCTGAAAGAAAGAAGATGTGGTTTTGATGGAGACTGGGAATCAATAAAGGCGCAATATGGTAATCGTTGTGCATGTTGTGGCGCTAAAGAAGGTGAAAAACACTGGTTAAGAAAAAGCGTAACCGTTAAGTTACAAAAAGGTCATATGAATCCAAATCTGCCGTTAAAAGAAGGAAATATAATCCCGCAGTGTCAAATTTGTAATCAGCCCGACAGAAATAGATGGATTTATGATAAAACCGGTAGGACTATAGAAATCGCAGTTAGCGAAGATGGTTTTAGGGCTGTTAAAAATTTTGTAAAACGCGCCAGTAAGACCTACAAAAAAGAAGAAATAATCAAAAAGATATTTGATTAAAACAAGGAATCGGGGGATAGACTTTGTTCTATCCTCTTTTTTGCCACTTCATAATATTTTGGCTCTATTTCAAAGCCGATGAAGTTTCTGTTGTTTATAACGGCCGCAATACCATGAGAACCACTGCCCAAGAATGGATCTAAAACTGTCTGTCCTTCACGGGTAAACAACTTGATTAGATGAGAAATCAAACACACTGGCTTTACAGTCATGTGGTCGATTTTTTCATTCGTTTCATTTGCACGAACTTTCTTTGAAATCTCCATGATAGTTCCGGGAAACATACCATCCAGACTTTCTTTTGTGTTTACCAAGCCGACCCCATATTTACACCAGTTTGCGACAAAGGTTCCTTCTTTTGGTTTTTGTGCCAATGTCATAGGTTCTATTTGTGGCTTTAGTTGTGGGGTTTTCATACCGTCTAATTCTGCAATCAGCTTCTGTTTTTCCGCATCAGATAAGTTTTTATCTTTTCTAATAAAATGATCCTGCGAGAAAGCTTTTGCTTGCCCTTCGTATTTCCAGCCCAACAAATCACGGATTTCAAAGCCTGCTAAATCTAATGCCATGGCAGTCCGATGATATAGACGCCCTTGTGAAAATACCACACAAAAACCACCTGGTTTCAAAACTCGCATAAATTCCTCGGCTAACGGTTCCAAGAAAGACTGCAATTTGGCACCTTGTTCTCTATCAAACTTCATTCCTGCTGGCAATCCTCCCACAACGCCAGCCTTTGAGGCACGTTTGTGCAGGTTGCTGTCGTTCCAATCATCACCCATACCGTCAATGAAATATGGCGGATCTGTAACAATCAGATCTACAGAATTATCAGGCAATTTTTTGATAGCCTTTCTGCAATCTTCATTAAAAAGCTTGTATGTCGCAGTCATTGTTTTTTTGATATGCATAACATCGGACCTGTTGGACGGCATTACACATATGGTACTTCATGATTTTATGATTTTTTCTTCCTTTTCGTCAAAAACACTTTAGCAATTATTTATGAAATTGCGCAAGAGGTATTTTTTTATCTTATTTTTGACTCGCAACCATCTGGACAAACTTGCGCTGGAGGCGGCGCAGTAGCCATGCCTGTCGAAAGGTAAGTTTGCCACCATTTGAACGCCGTATCGCCGACTCCAGTTTGCATAACGAACGACAGGCAGCGAAGTAGAGCATAGTAAAATTTGTATTATGGTTAGGTTGTATCTCGTCAAAGTGCTTGTATTTCATACGCAACCCCTTAAAAAGTTGTCGTATTTGTGCTTATCTTTCCAAGATTGTCCAGTCATTTGTTCATAATAACAAAAATAAAAATACACAGATGTACACCAGATGTGTGATTTTTGGCAGAAAAAAGTTGGTATGCTGCGGTTTTTACTTTTGTGACAGACGGACTAGCGTTCCGTGTGTCATCGGGTAAAAAAGCAAGTTTTTGGACATTGTGTATCAAAACGCAAAAATATCCTCCCGTTGAAATTACTTTGTTTTTTATGTGATTTTTATGAAATCACATAGATATCTATATAGAAATCAGTCCGCCAGTTCCTGTGTGATTCTGTGTGATTTTGTGTAAAAAATAGGATAAAAATGTCCATTTTCGACACTTTTTTGACGTTTTTGTGTGTTTTATACAGGAACAGATTGCCGCTATGAAAGCAAAGAAAAATCCCGGAAAACCGGGAAATTTTTGGCTCGGGCAACTGGACTCGAACCAGTGACATACGGATTAACAGCAAGTTCTTGATTTCAGGGCTTTTTTTACGATATGTCGTGTTGCCCCAGATTCCCGCCACTTTTTGCACATATCTGTGTACGCTCCGTATAGCTGTTTTTTAGTATGTAGCAATTATGTAGCAAAAAAATTGCACCTCCGTATACCCACAAGTGTCTAAATCATACAAAAATGACGTCCGCTAAAAATGAAATTACGGAATGCGTTTGTCGGGCAATAATCATACCTTGAATGCGGGTGCCATACGGTTGATTTCTGCTTGTGGTAATCCATAGCGTCTGGCAACGGTTTGCCAATTTTTTAGCACATTTATCATGCTGTTTGCAATTTCTTCTGCCTCGGCACGAGTAATTCTGAAATATTCAGCGTATTGCAGCGCATTTTCAATTGTTGCGTCGCTATTATCATCAGCAATAGCAGTATGCAACATGTCAACTTTATCAACAGATGGGTTTACATCGTACAGTGGTGACAGGCGCCACCCATTGCCTTCATACAGGAATCCATGATTACGCAGATGGTCGTCTGTATTTGAAATCAAAACCGAGAATAATACACGCTTCCACAATTCAGCCAAGTCGTTATCAACATTGGCTCCCTTTTGAATCAAAAAGTCTGCTATGTCAGTGTAATTATAGGTCTTCATATCATTATCTGTTGCACCCAATACTGTCATGGCCGACATAAATGGCTTTCTGTTTTGTTTTTCCCTGTCAAAGCGTTTTATTATCAATACGTCTTTGCCGGATATTTGTTTGAATTCAAATTTAGGAACATTTAGTCCGCATTGTTTGGCCAGTTCCAGCGCTACGGCCTCCCATGCAACAACATGTGTCGTGTCATCTTTTTTTGGAAATTTTGCAATGCACAAATCACCGGCATCATCAATAACAGATGCCTTGGGTCTGGCTCCACCCAGTGAAGAACCTGGCGCCAACAGCAATAACAAATCTTTGTTTGTATCTGTGTTGTCTGCGATTGCATCTGCCGCGTGTAATAATTCAGGCAGTCTAACCAACGGCGGAATTGGTTCGTTATCCATGGTTAAAAACGCACCATCTGCATTTGCTTTAAAACGCAGTGCGCCTTGACGGGCAAAATCATTTACGCGAACTATATAGTCTATTTCGTTTAGTGTCTTGGCTGCACGGGATTCAGATTGTGCCAATTCTTGTTCATGACGACGCATCAGTGTGCGTCCCCATCTGTCTGGGGCAGTGTCTTCAAAAACACCAAACATTTTATGTTGGGTGAACATCATGCCGGCCCCTAATGGCATATCAGGCGCCAAATCAAAACGTTTTGGATTGATTAACCATTCCTGGGAATATTGAAAAGCCGCCGTTTCACGGGTGCCTTTTATCTGTGCTGTCAAAGCCCCCACCAGGTGGTCTGTATTATCCATGGATACATAAACTAAAAATGTCTGGTTTGCCATATTTTGTCTCTTTTTATATCGTTTTTGGTGCGCTGGCCCGTTTTGGTAATTTATCAGCGTCCAGCGTCAATCCGACTTGGTCAAATCTTATGTCTGCAACTTCTGCCAGTCTGTCGTGCAGTCCCAATACAAACAATACTTTGGCATAAATGCCCATAGATGTTGCAGGGTCGCCTTTTTCAACCTTGGCCAGTGTTGGTCTGGTTATACCTGCGCGTTGTATCATCATTTCTGCGGTTATGCGTCTACGAATTCTGGCATCTTTGATGTCTGCTCCCAGTTTTGCCAATGCACGCTTAACCGGGGTTGGATAAATTGTTGTTTTTCTCATATCTTTTCTCTCTATAATGTAAATTATATTTTACATTACGCTAGAATAATGTAAAAGATAATTTCTGTTTTGTCAAATTTATTATACCACAAATCGCACTAAAAAGAAAGAGGTATCACATCGGATATAAAAATAAGAGGTTTATTATTGGTATTAGCCACCATAAAAAAACATGAAAAATCCCAAAATTCGATTCGGGGCAAAAGTTTGATTTTTTTGTCGGGTGCCGTCGATGAGCCGTTGTTTCAAAAACTGACAAAATATGATTTAATACTATTTAGATGTGTTTTAATGTAGTTTTGATACATTATGATACAAATTTTTTTAGTAAAAACAGGACGTTTTTTGCTGGTTTTGCAAGACTTTTACTTTTTTATGTGCTATAAATTATATGTACAGATATAAAAAGTTGTTGTGATATCAGATTGTATAAAGCGACCTTTTTATATCCTACAAACCATATTGAAACCCAAAGGAGAATAACATGGATTACCAATTCATGAACCATGGGGGACAAGAGAGAGATACAAGACAATACGCCCTGAACAAGGAAGCGTTTAAAGACAGACTGTTTACACCGAAACAATTAGCTGACTATCTTTGTTCGTCTGTTTCGGCATTAAGCCAATATCGTGCGCTGGGGATTGGGCCTGCGTACTTCAAGATCGGCAAAATGGTACGTTACCCCCTGTCTGAGGTAAATAAGTGGCTGGAACAAAAAAGAAGCGATAAAAAATAGCTGTTTCTGCTGGATATTATGTTTTTATCGTGCATTGTGTGTTTGTAATAAAGGAGTGCACACATGGCAGAACAATGGAAATGCTATACAAAGCCGTTTCGGGACACTTGGATACATCTGTTGCATTCAGATGTTAACCTGCAGATCAGCGACGGCACCATCCCAGGATTATTCCTGCGATATTCTGCGGCAACACGCAATATTCGGTTTTTCCTGGGATGTAAAATAGATAACAAGAAATGCAATATTTTTATAGGTCGCTACAGAGATTATTCTATCAAAGATATTCGTGACATGGCGTGGAATATGCGGCATCAAATTGCCCAAGGCGAAGACCCACGCAGAAAAAGAATAGAAGAACAATTGAAAGAAAAAGAAACGCTGGGTGAACAGGTAAAAGTACTGTTCCCGCAATATATGGACAAATATTCCAAAATATACAAGAAGCCACGAACCCAGGATTCTAATTGGGGGCAATATAGATTATATTTAGCGCCTATGTTTGATAAGCTGTACATACGCCAAATAGAAGAAAAACATGTAATGGACGCCTATGCCAAGTGGGTAAAGAAAACGTCATTCTCAACCGCGAACAAAGCGCTGTCTCTGTTCTCTAATTTCTGGGATTGGTGCGAAATGTATAAATACGTAGATCGCAATACTAACCCATGCAAGTATGTTCGCAAAGGTTCAAACAAAGTTTATAAGCCACAAATACTGGACCAAGACGGTTATCGTGCATTATCGCATGCGCTGGATGTTGGGCCCCAGGTATCTAAAATGCACCCACGGTTATTCAATGCGTTGCGGGTGCTGATGCTGACTGGGTGTCGTGCGTCTGAAATAACCGGGCTAGAGGTAGAAGAACTTGCGCTTATGCACAAGGTAATACACCTGAAAGACAGCAAGACCGGCGCCCGGGATGTAAAACTGTCTGATGCGGTTATACCATACTTGCAGGCTGCGCTGGATGAAGCAACCGCACTGGGCAGCAAATATGTATTCCCAGGTGTTGGGAACGAGCACAGACCAATAAACAACATCCGCAAGCCATTTGAATGGGCACTGTCATATGCCAAGCTGCCACATATGCGAATACACGACCTGCGACATTCGTTTATCAGTATGGGTGCAAATATCGGTGAAAATATAGCTGCCATGAAAGAAGCAGCTGGCCATTCCCGTATAACCACCACCGAAGGATATACCCACATCATGGACAGCAGCACCTATCGTGCCATCAATAACGTTGCAAATGCAATATGTGCCTAAATGGTGCATATTGCATTTCAGTAAAATAAAAATAGGTTCTGTAAAACCTCTTTTAATTGGGGGTAACGGCGACCTCGACACCTTGTTACACACAGGTTTGAAAAATTGGTTCGCAGGTTCGCACTTTGGGTGTTTTGATAGTAATTACAATATGATAAGTGCGAACCTGGGGTGCGAACCTGGTTCGCACCTAAGAACATATTTCCTTATAAATCGATTATCGTTTTTCTGGCAAACTATATTTGCGGCCTTTGTTTTGACCGGTGGCAACCAAGAAACCTTTGTTAACCAATGCGACAAACAATTGGCGTACGCGCTGTGGCGACTTGCCCGTTATAGAAATTGCGTCCGCAGCAGTAACATAACCCAGCGTGCATAACTTTTCAGCCATAGCGATAAAAAACGTCCGTTCTGTTTTGTTCAGGTCGTCTATATTCAAATCGCTACATTTATCGCTAGTTATATCGCTAGTTTTTATTTCGGGATTAGCGATATTTATAACCATGTCGTCACCTTTCAGCGAATTGTTTTCGCCCAGCAACAGATTTCCAAAGAACAAGTTCAGGTATTTATAGGTCCGTTTGATACCGC
>JAZOUE010000049.1:0-3148 GCA_045658045.1 Candidatus Enterousia sp. | reverse complement strand
CAAAACTGCCCACAAATTTAATCATTATTTATTCCCTGTTTCTAGCAATCGTTTATACGCTTCTTTTTTTGAAATACCGGCACGCAATGCTAAATCAGCCGCCGCACTTTTCATAGAAGTTGCTGCAATATCATTGACAATTTCACTGATTTCAGAATCTGTCATTTTATGTTCTGGGCGCGGTCCCACAACAATCACAATTTCCCCACGCGGTGGTGTTATATTCACCAATTCAGACGGATATCCAATAATTGTTTCTTCGTGAATTTTTGTAATTTCACGAACAATTGCGATTTTTCGTTCTGGCATAACACGCGCCAAGGCCGAAATTGTATTCATAACACGATTTGGACTTTCATAATAAATTATCGTATGTGGAATTTTATTATCATCACGCAGCTTCTTTTCATCAAAGAACCCACAGAACGTAAACCTGTCTGTTGGGAATCCAGACAACACCAACGCAGAAATTGCCGCCACTGGCCCTGGCACAACAAATACAGGCACCCCTGCCCCACGTGCTGCGCGCACCAAACGAAATCCAGGGTCACTGATTCCAGGCATACCTGCATCACTGACCGCCGCGATTGCCATCCCATTTTGCATTTTTTCAATCAAATCTGGCACAACATCACGTTCATTATGCTCGTGACAAGAAATACGTTTTGTTTTTATTTCAAAATGTGACGCCAATTTTCCAAACACGCGTGTATCTTCGGCTGCGATTAAATCCACAGAACGCAAAACATCAATCGCGCGTGGCGACATATCAGACAAATTTCCAATTGGCGTACCAACAATATAAAGCCCTGATTGCATTTAGAATCCTTTTATAGTAAAATGATACAAAATAAAATGGATTTTTCAATGTATATAAATAAATTTTTTACATATTTGTTGGCTATTTTGGCTTTATCAGGTTGTACCGTTGGCAATTATGTTGGCGACAGTGATTGGTCTGTATCAGACGACACATTTGTTGGTACACCTGCTGACTTAAAACAAATACAAACATCAAATGTATATGGCACATACGAAGATGATGTAAATCATCGTATTGCAGTACTGTTACCACTGTCTGGCACCAACGCCCAGATTGGCAAATCAATACGTCAGTCTGTTGAACTGGCGGTATTGGAACGCAAAACCCCAGACATATCTGTATCTTTTTATGACACATATGGAAATATGAACGATACCACAGCAACAGTATTGGCAACAAACCCAGACATTATCATTGGCCCATTATTCGCACAAAACGCACACATTTTAAAGAAAAACAAGTTATCTGAAACACCTGTTTTATCGCTGACATCTGACGCAAACGCAGTTGGCGATGGCGTTATGTCTATGGCACTGATGCCAACAAACGGGGTTGAAGAAATCGTTAAACAAATCAAGTCTGATGATATTAAAAACTTTATAATTATCGCACCTGATACAAATTCAGGCCGTATGATGGCAGGCACTGCCAAGATTGCTGCCAACGCGTATGAAATGCCACTTATCGGAATATTTTACTATACCGAAAAAGATTCTGATTCAATTAAAAACGCGGCATTATCTGCATCTATGTACAACACACGCACAGCTGCGCATACCCGCGTTCGTCAGGTTATATCAGATGTCTTGACCAATGAAACATTATCCCCAATTGAAAAGTTAAACCTGAACACCCAATTGGAAAAATTGGAAAAAACAGAAACAGTCGGCAATGTACCATTTGATGCAGTATTATTCCTGGGTAACGGCGATGACACCAAGGCATTGGCATCATTCTTGCGTTACTATAATGTTGGTGCGCGCGATGCAGCGTTTTATGGAACAACAATGTGGGACGGCTCTGATATCGCATCTGATTATACGCTAAGCGGTGCGAAATACGCGACACTACCTGCAACAAATACTGAATTTGCCACCACATACGAACAAGTATATGGTGTTGCACCAAATCGTTTGGCTGGATTTGGATATGACGCAGCAAATTTTGCAATTGGAATGATACATTCTAACAAATCAA
Organism: Candidatus Enterousia sp.; assembly: GCA_045658045.1. Taxonomy (GTDB): domain Bacteria; phylum Pseudomonadota; class Alphaproteobacteria; order Rs-D84; family Rs-D84; genus Enterousia. Next base: position 1,128 of record JAZOUE010000049.1, on the reverse strand, counting down.
ATACAGAATACTTGTTATCGCCCAGTGGTTATATCGGCACAGACGGCATATTCAGAATTAAACAAAACGGCGCCAACGAACGCGCATTGCGTATTATGCAGTTAAATGGTTCTGGCACGCCATCTGAAATCAGACCAGCACAAACAAACTTTATATCACCGCTATACAGCATAAATCCAACAGAAATAACACCTGCATCCGCGATGGAATTAGAAACGATTGGTATTGACCCAGACGATTATGTTCGCCTGCCAGAAAGATTGCGCGATAAATATCGCAGTAAAACAATCGGCGCAAATATCAAGACAAAAACAACGCCAATCCAAGAAAATATTGTAACTGTTGAATCTGATAATACTGTTATAAAGCCAGCAGAATTTGAATCTGCGAAACAAGAATCCGTAAAACGCACATACATCGAAGAATACGAGATAATAGAAGAATAAAAATGGCACCGCTATCTGACTTTCCACAAATAATCAAGACCAAGCGTTTAACATTATCTGTGTTAAAACCAAGCACAGAAAATGCGAAATGTGTCGGCGAATACGATTCACTAATTTATGAAAAAACAAACAAGTAGAACTAAATGAAAAAAATATATTTTTTAACATTGTGTCTTGCACTGTGTGCATGCGATAACACAAAAACACCAATTGACGGTTATTGTGTCAAAAACGGACGTGTTGTTACAACCACAGAACAAGACGGACAACTTATAAAAAAAGAAAACACAGAAATCTTATTATGCAAATGCACCCAAGGCACAGAAATATTTATGATTCCACAAGAAAATTTTTCTTATGAACACAGCCAAACAGATACATTTGGGACAATAAACGAAAACACCGCATACACAGTAAGCACAGAAACAATTCCAGAAACAAACGAACAAACAGAAACACAAACAAGTCGCCAAGATTGTGACAAACAATGCACCAAAATCTGCAAAAAATTCAAGAAATAAAAAAATCCCCAAACGGGGAATTTTTTTACCGCACACGATAACACTTAAAAAATTCTGCTGTCGTATTGTTTGTATCTTTTGGTAATTCTTTGGAAGTGTAACAAATTTGTTTAACATTCCACTTTGACGATTTAAAAAAATTAGAAACGCTTGGTAAAAAC
>JAZOUE010000048.1:0-2744 GCA_045658045.1 Candidatus Enterousia sp. | reverse complement strand
GCCAAAGAAATGCCACCAATTACTAATGTCGGAAAAGCACCCGCACCAAATGGTAGGAATGATAAAAATATAATCCAAAATTTTTTAAATCTATTCATTGTTTTTAATTATACCATATTTTATACTAAATGTGATATAATTGAAAACATAAATAATGACGAGAGAATGTTTTTATTAAGAAAACTATCTTTTTTAGCACTTGTCTGCATGTTTTTTTTCGTGCCTTCTTTGGCCCACGCTAACATAATTGATTCCTTAAATTTAGCACCGTTTGTACCGATGGTTTTGGACGCATTAATGACAGTTGGCACAGGTGTCTATGAGTATTTTGTTGGCGACGGGCAACATAAAGGGATTATATATGTTTTTATATGGTCTTTCTTGGGTATATCCATTGTAATCGAATTATTAAAAATGTTTTTACCAAAAGCCTGGGTTGGTTTCTTGGGATTCTCGGGGGGGGGTGAACTGGCCGACGGTAAAGCAACACCAACAAACATGTTTTCAAACATAATAAAGTCTGGAATTCGTGCAATTATTGCTTCTGTTGTATTGTTGCAAATAAAACCAATATACATGACACAATGGCTGATAAATCCTTTCTTGGAATTAGGTTCTGTGTATACAAGTTATATTTTGAAAGAAGTTAATAATGTTAATACTCAATCAGAAACGATTGCATGTCCGCCAAGTATTTTGTCAAAAGCCTGGATTTCACAAGAATCTTGCGAATTTTTAACACAGCCTGTTGCAGACTTAACGCGCGCAAACAATCAAATTGTAAAACGCGGCTTTGACTTTTTTCTGAACGGATTGCGGGGATTAATTACACCTATTCCACGCGCAGGTACAGATTTTATGAATATCGTGACAGGTTTTGTGCTGATTGTTACATTTATTGGCAGCAATCTTTTTATGGCTCTGCTGATTATTCAAGGAATTTTTAATTTTGGCGCACAGATTATACTATACCCATTTAATGTGTTGGCATATGTTTTCAAAAAAAGCGATAAAATGTTGGATCTTTGGCCTGCATTTGGCGGCCTAACAAAAGCGTTACAACAACTGATTGTTACTATGATTGCTTGCGCATTTATATTGTGTATAAACATTGCTGTTATTAATGCATTGTTCCAATGGAATCAATCTGTATTTGTCGTAGCGGCAGGTGGCAGTGCTGTTTCAAACTTGCCACAACCAGAAGCAGCATCTGCAATGGGATTTGGCAAACATTCTGTATTATGGCTATCAGCGATAATGACTTTTTATCTGATGTTCAAAATATTTGAACTGACACGCAAACAGCTGGAAATGTATGTTGGCAAGGGTATGGATGACTTGTATAATAAGACAATCCAAAACACAAAACATATATACAACGATGCAAAATCAAAAATAAAATCATTCAAAGATGGTTTAGACTGGTTTAAAAAGTAATGGATGGAATGGCAATATCTTTAACAGAAGAAGTAGTACAGTGTTGGGGCTGCGCTGTTTTTGACAGACTGTTCCAAATTATATCTGTTACAGGTTCTGAAATATACTCTCATTTTACTCATATTTGCGTCATAATATTTGCATTATTGTTTACAATATTTACTTTCAATGCGATTTTAAAAAACTTTCAAGAAGGCTTTAAAGACCCATTTATGAAAGAATCTTTCTTGAAAGTATTTGTTCGTGCTGTTTTTGCATTAACATTATTAAGCGCAGGAACAGTCGTACCAAAAGTGATAAGTAATGTTATATTTGAACCTGTGGCGGCTGTTACTCTGGAATACTCGCAGGCAATGATAAATACCACAGAAGAAGTAGTAGAAGAAAAAGTATCTTATACGCCAACAAATATGATACACGATGGTATTTATTCCCAAGACTTACGCGATAAAATTATTATGTTAATGGAAACAACTATTACACAATTCCAGTCGTATATAAAACTTGGCATCGCCATAATGGATTACGGTTTTTCATGGAGTGCTTTTTTAGGAATAAGTATCTTTTTTAAACATCTGGTATTGTTTTTTATGGGTTTTTATTTAGCATGGGGTTTTGTAAAGCTATTCTTTAAATACTGTTGTTATTTTGCGGATGTAATTATTGCAATGGCTTTTTTCGCATTTTTCTTTCCTCTTTCTATGGTTATGGCTGTGTTTAAAGATGTTAAAGCTGCACCAAAGTGGTTTGGAAATATTGGAAAAACTGTCGGTGTCGCACAATTAAAAAATCTGATAAATGCAATTGTCACACTAGGTTCTGTAATTTTAACTTATACTATTATCATAGTGATAATCGCAAAATTCTTTACCGCCGCAGACACATCTGTTGCTGACTTAATGACTGCAATTACTAGTGGCGAGGTTCACGAAGAAGATATTAATGCAGACGCAGTTTATTCTTTAACACTGGCAAGCTTTGTTGTACTGATATATGTTCTAAATTTTGTCTTTGACCAAATACCACAAATTACTAAAATGGTATTATCCACATTTGGTGTACAAGAAAATTCAACTCACAGTGAACAATTTGCAAAGGATATGGGTGAATTAGCACAGTTAGCTTACGGCAATGCTGTTAAAGTTGGATCTATTATCGTCAGAAAGGGCGAAAAAAAAGATGATAAAGAAAACAAAGAAGATAAAAAAGATTCTAAAAAAGAAAACAAATCTGACGAGAAAAAGGACTAAAAATAATGCCTCTATTTAAAGCAAAGTTGATATTATTCCTTGTCAAAGCGGTTGTGT
>JAZOUE010000047.1:0-5875 GCA_045658045.1 Candidatus Enterousia sp. | reverse complement strand
CGCGCAGCGCGGTTCAAAATCCACGCACAAATACAGTTGCATCGCGCAATGTAAATACCGCTGCACGCAACGTTGTATCACGCCAGAACACAACAAGTCGGAGGCCAAGCGGTCTTAGGAAGACAAATGTCTTAGCCAACTCCTTGGCTCACAGAACGACATGGCTACGATCCGACTTGACATTTTTATCAATGCGGTCGGTATTTGCTGACCCAATTGCACCGGTAATTGACCCAACATTGGTTGGCTCACAGGCACAGTATGCCAATGGTAATCCGCGTGCGTCCAGTCGTACAAATGCTCGTAACAGACAGGCAACAAATCGCAAGACTGTCGCAAGAACTGCTGTTATAAATGCTGCGCGCAATCAAGCAACACAATCACGCGGCGTTGCAACGCGCAGCGCGGTTCAAAATCCACGCACAAATACAGTTGCATCGCGCAATGTAAATACCGCTGCACGCAACGTTGTATCACGCCAGAACACAACTACAAATCGTGCGGGTGCCACAGGGGCACGTACTGTTCGCGCAAGAACAGCAACAACAAACGCTGCTGACAACGCACGTATTTCTTTACAGGGCAGTGCAATACGTGGTTCATACGTCAAAACAACACCATCATATTCATACCTGTCCAGTGCATTGTATACAGGCAACTATTCTAATATTATTGATTCTACGACTGGTCTTATCTCGGCCGAGGCATTTGATAACTGTATGACATCGTACTATACATGTATGGACGAAATATGTACTGCACGCAATCAGGCACAACGCAGATGTGGATGCGCAGGTCGTGTAACCGCATTTGCAGAGGCAGAAACAGCACTTGAAAAAGCTAACGAAGAATTAATTCAGGCATCTGGCGAATTGGCATTGCTGATTGCAAACAAGGGTAAAGATGTATCTGATGCATTCCAATTGACCGAAGCAGAACAAGTTATGAACTGTGTTTCATGGCGCGATGCAAATAAAAACGGCACTTGGACTGCTGATGAAGCAAAAACATGGTGTGAAAGCCACGGAATTTACAACGATAGTACATGTAAAAAACCATCTTATTGTGAAAATAATGACTTTGGATTCAATATAGATGATTTGAATGGCAGTGGTTCTGATATCTTGGCAAAGTTGCAATCATGGGCAGATGCCAAAGATAAAACTATTACTATTCTAACAGACGATGAAAACAGTCTGTTAACTAGCTTTGAAAATGTTTCTGGTATCGTCAGCGGAATGGCTGGATTAAATGTTAATACAAGCGATAGTACCGTTGATTCTTTGGCACAAAAGTGGGGTTATGAACTGTTTAAACACGCACATAACGAGGTTTGCAGCCGCGTTCTGGATTCTTGTTTTAACGGAATATATGAGGCATGTGGCACACCACCATCTGGTGGCAAATGTGCAACAAGCCAAACATCAAATTGTCCTTATAACTATAATTCTAAGATTACTGTAAAAAGCGATGGTGAAATAGATTTGTTGGAACGCAGTAATTCTGTTTCTGTAAATAGCAGTGCAGCATGTTTTGGTTATACAACAACCACTACATCAGGTTATACAACAACATCAACTGACCCATATGCAAATCTGCGTGGACCGGTTGCTGATGCACGTCGCAGTATTATGAATAAATATTTGCTGGATGCAAATGCAGACTGTGATTTGTATGGCGAACAATTACGTGCTGCTGCACAAAACATCTCGCTGCAAAAGGCCGCTGCACAACAGGCGCTGCAACAAAAACGTATGGAATTTGCTGTTGAAGAACGCGAATCCATTGCAACAGCCGCAAATGATGCAATCACAAACTTTAATGAATGTATCAGTGAAATTTACGACTGTTACGAGAGTACTGCTGACAGTGAGCCAAACTGGCCAAACGCACGTATCAAAACATACTGCGCCCAGATTTCAAATGTTCCTCATTGCTATGAAGAAATGATTTGTAATCCATCAACCGCGCAATTCCGTGCTGTTATTGATGTAGCTGATAATGAATCATGTAACAACGACCAAGATTATACCAAGAATACTTGCCGCAATGTTGTAACATTGAATGAAATATTGAATGGTATGGGTAATTCACCTGTTACATCTGCAAAAATGCGTGAAGATTGCTTGCAAGAAATCGGTGTCAACAGCATCCGTGAATGGACTGCATATGTAAAATACAATAAAAGATGTACATATGATCAGTTAGAAACAGCACATGCTGTCGAAGGAAATCAAAACGATAATGGAGATTGTGTCCCAAGCAAGTGTGAAAGCGGATACATGATGGACAATAAAACATGTGTACCTAACACAAAAGACTGAAATACCAATGAATTACCAGAGCATGCAACCGCAGGTAAAAAATATTGGACATCAAATGACTGGGGAAATTGCCAAGCAACTGCATGTGAAGAAGGTTACACACCATCAAACGGCACTTGTGTAGTAAAATAAATTAAAATAAAGGGGTAGAGAATATGAAAAAAATACTGATGTGTTTATGTGCATCTGTTCTGATGACAAGTAATGTGTCCGCAAATAATTTACAGGCACAGGATTGTTATGTTTGGGGTAAACAAGATGTTTTTATGACTGTATTTTTTGATAATAACAGTTATGTTTTACCGACTTTATCTGATTGCGAAAACGCCTTTAAAACAGAATTGTCTTCTGTTATTAGTGGCAAGAGCGCAGATGACATAACAGTTGCTGTTATTGCATCAACCAGTGCGTCCGGTGATTATAAATACAATATCAAATTATCTGATAACCGCGCTAATACAATTAAGAATATTATATCAACAATAAACCCAAATATCGAAGTTTATTCATACAGTGGGGGTGAAGCTGATGCACAACTAAAAAAACATAATGTTAATAATCCAGATGATCGTGCTGTTGTTATTTGGTTTTCGGCAAAAGATTCTTCCATATCAAGTAATGACAGAAATCTGATAAATACATTACATACAAAACTAAAATCTTATGATTTTATTGGTGCAAAACGCAATGTATGGAAAAATAATGAAGGTAAATTTAATACAGCACGTTTGATTTCTGATTCAGTAGCCGGTGTTGTATTAGGTACTGCAGGTGGATTGATTACCAGCAGCGTTGTTAAAAAGAATCAACTGGAAGATGGGTTCGAAGATATAAAATGTACTATTGATGGTCAAACTGTTTCCAGATGGGGAGATGAATTTACCGTTGGAATAAAATAATAAAAACACCGGCAAATGCCGGTGTTTTTGTATACATTTTTACTTATCCTAGACAAGATATAAAAAACATATCATCCTGAGGTTTAGCGCTACTAAATTCTATTACCATATGCAAGATTTTTCATAAATAAAAACTGCAATATGTATTTTTTTATGATATAATTATGTGTATGAAAAAATCTCTTTGGTTTTGGCTGTGTTTTGCTGTCGCAATCTTGTTTGCGGTATACTTTTCTGTGCGTGTCATTATGACCACAATGGGACAAGGCAGAAACGCTTATGTTACCAACATATCTATTTCCGCAGACCAATCTGACAAAGACTTATCTGCAATCGTTGCCGCTGCAACAATGACGCCAAATACGCGTTCTTATTCTGTTGATTTAGATACTTTGAACAAGCGTATATCAGCGGTACCTGGTGTTAAAACTAGTGCTGTGCGTCGTATGCCAAACGGTAATATCGCCGTCAAGGTTACTTTATATCGCGCTGTGGCATTGTGGACAGATGGCGAAAGTTTTTTTCCACTATCCGCAGACGGAACAATCGTAAATAAACCAACAGATGTTCGCGATGAATCGCATGTCGTTTTTCGCGGTAAAATACCAAAAAATATCGCAGATATTACAAACGCTGCACATAATTTGGTCGGTGATTTGGATTATTTGGAATGGATTGAAAATCGTCGCTGGAATATGTACACCAAGGACGGAATTGTCGTTATGCTACCCGAAGATAATCCATTGGCCGCAATCGCTACCTTGGTCGTATTAAACACCAATCATAATATTCTGAATAAACAGATTCAGGTTATAGATATGCGTGATGCTACACGAATACTGGTAAAATAAAGAAATGAATTTAATTGATTCGGCTTTTTTGTGTCTTGATGTTGGCACGCATGGTGTGCGTGGTATGGCGCATCGTGTTCGTAATGCCAATCTTGATAAATCTGCATTTTTTACCATAGATAGTTTTGATACAGTTTATGCAATAAAATCTGTGGTTGATGAACTGGAAAAGCAAATTGGACGACACTTTGATTCTGCGTATATTACCGGAAATCTGGGCGAATCAATGTTTGAAATGTCCGCGAAAAGTACTGCGTGGGGCGGTGAACATAAAATAAGTTTATCAGATGTTCGTTCACAAATATCACAGATAAAAACACCTGAAAACTTCTTGCCTTTGCATATCGTGCCACTGCGATACGATACGCCAAATGCGCGTAATATCTTGTCACCAATCGGACATATCGACAGACAATTGATATCTGTATTCGGAGCAATATTTTACTCACACAGCGATATTGATAATGTTTTTCAATGTCTGCACAGCGCGCATATTCAGCCAATTGCGTTTTTTGACCCGCAATTTGTTCAAAACAGTATTTATCGTAACCAAAAACAAACAACTATGTTTGTGGACTTTGGTGCCGAATATTCAAGCGCGTCTATATGGACAGACCGTGGACCCGTATGGCATACAAAAATCAAAATGGGTGGACAAGATATAACAAATGCAATCGCAGAAAAATTTAATTTATCTGTTGAAGATGCAGATAGAATTAAACACGCTGTATCTTCACTGATTCCATCACAAATGGATCGCTTTACACCGGCTGATAACGCATACGACTTTTCACGCGCAGATGTAAATGAAATTGTTTTGCCAATGTTGGCGAAAATTATCGAACAAATCAAAGACCAATGTCTGCCACACTTTACAAAATATAAACCTACACGAATTGTTCTGACAGGTGGGGGGGCTGAAATTGATGGACTGCGTGACTTTATTGAAAATGCGTTTGCTGTGACAACAGATGTTATTCCAATGGATGCGTCTGTACGCGCGTTGTCTGAATTCGTCTGGAACGAAGAAGAATTACACAGAAATAAATATTCTGAAAGAACAAAAAAATGGCAAAACAGAATCAATCGTATATGCCGGATTTTCAAGAAAAAACAAAAATCGAAACCAAGTTTTATACCAATTCTGCCCAGCACATTGTGCTTTGATATGTCACGACCCGAAACATATTCTTTGTTTAACTCAGGCGGTATATCAATGATACACGTTGATATTATGGATGGTTTTTATGTTGATAAAATTGCCGGCAGTATTGATGAACTGCGTAAAATACGCGGACGAACAAATGCACATTTGCATGTACACCTTATGACAGAAAGCCCAAATGTTTGGGCAAATGACGCCATCGCCGCAGGCGCAGATACAATTATTCTTTCAACAAATACATCTGGACTGCGTAACGCAATTCGTACTGTCAAGGCGGCTGGAAAACGCGTCGGAATCGCATTAAATCCTGATTCTTCGGTATCTATATTAAAGTCTGTTTTGCGTGATATTGATGAAGTTATGGTTATGACTGTGCACCCAGGTGCCGCAGGTCAAAGTTTTGAACCAGCGTGTCTGCATAAAATATCTGTATTGGCCGGCACACGCAAGAAATACGGATTAAAGTTTGTTATTTCTGTTGACGGTGGTATCAATGATAAAACAGCACCATTATGCTGGGACGCAGGGGCAAATATGCTGGTATCTGGTTCTTATCTGGCGAACGCGCCAGACTTTCCATTGGCAGTGCAAAGTTTGTTAAAACATGAATAAAAAAAGCCGGTAAATACCGGCTTT
>JAZOUE010000046.1:0-3094 GCA_045658045.1 Candidatus Enterousia sp. | reverse complement strand
TAATATCTAAGGCGAATGGTGGGCTGTCTGATGCGCGTAATACGGGTTTGAAATATGTGTCTGGACAATATGTAAGTTTTATCGATTCAGACGATTGGATTGATGTTGAATATTATGAACATTTAATGTATTTGTTAGAATATAATAATGCAGATATTGCCGTTGCAGGGATGCGTAAAGTGCGTAATGGAAAGTTTTCAGAAAATACTAATTCAAATTTTGTTACAGATGATTTTATAGAGAAAATTGAGAATTTACCAAATGGAAGCGTTTGCGATAAATTGTTTAAAGTTAGTTTGTTTGAAAATATTGAATTTCCGATTGGTAGATTTTATGAAGATAATATTGTTTTAATAAAAGTTATGCATAAATCAAATGTAGTAGCGTTTTCAAATTTTGTATCATACTATTATTTTATGAATCAATCGAGTATTTGTAATACAAAAAACGAGACGGTAGTAAAGAAGCGGGAAGAAGATAGATTATTCTTTTTGCAGGAAATTTTATCTTTTGTAAAAGAACAAAATTGTCAAAATATTGGAAAAATAAAAGATTTTTTATGCAGGACTGTGGTTGGAGGGTTCCTTGCAAAAAAAATCAAAGTATTATAGGTGTGCAAAGAAGGCACTTGGTATATCTTATGTTTATAAAGTAAAAATAAAGCGTTTGTTTAAGAAAATTTATAAAAAGAAACCTAAACAAAAAAATCTACAACCTTGTATTATCGGAGATTATTCTTATTATGGTCATAATTTAAGTGTTTTTAATAAATTGTCTCATATTGGTCGTTATTGCTCTATTGGAAAAAATGTACAAATAGGTACTTCTTCTCATTTTATAAACACGTTAACAACGTCACCTGTTGTTGTACCAAACAGTCGTTTTAAGGGCTTTCCTGAATGTGCAAATCAAGATTGGATTGATTACTATAATAATTTCTTTTCTGTTTCGCCATTGATTCATCAAAAACCTGTATCTATTGGTAATGATGTCTGGATTGGTAATAATGCAATAATCATGGATGGTGTCAGAATTGGACATGGGGCGATTGTTGGTGCGGGTGCTGTTGTTACGCATGATGTTCCTGCATATGCAATAGTTGCTGGTTGTCCTGCAAAGGTGCTTAAATATAGATTTGATTCTAAAACAATAGATAAATTATTAAAATTAAAGTGGTGGTATTTGTTGCCAGATGTTGTTGCAAATATGCCGTTTCATGATATAGAAAAATGTATAGGTGTTTTTGATAAACAATAAAAAAGTAAAGATGAAAAACACCCCGTTTGGGGTGTTTTTTTATTGTAGCGTATTGTTAATATAAGTTATTTACAGTGTTTATAAAATTGTTCTTGGTAAATTCAATGTTTGGTTTAAACTGTTTTATTCACATGTGTAAAATAAATGTTTTGTTGAATCAGTTAATATATCATCATCTTTTAATTTTGGTAAAGATTTTACGCTTGAATCGTGATATTCTGGATTTAGTTTCCAATCAATTTTTTCCAGACCGCTTTGTTCCCTTAGTTTAACACATTCTTCCACAAAGGCATCAAGACTTGCAACATTTATATCAGTGTTTAATTCTCTTGATAATTGTGTAACATAATAACCGTGTGTATATATTTTGGCGCCAGGCTGTACGGTTGTAGAATTGATTGTTGCGATATCTTTTTCTACAATTTGTTTTACTGTCTTTGGTGTAGGTGCTGTTGGTTTTGGTGCTGTAATGACAATGTCTTTTTTGTCTTTAATTAGTGGAGTTGTTGTCTTTGGCTGTGTAATAGTAATTGTTTTTTCATCTTTATTTGGTGGAGTCGTTGTCTTTGTTTCGGACTCTGTATTTGTGTCAAGACTGTCTAGTTTGTTTTTGTTTTTTGTTATTACTGTTGCTTCGTATATATTGCCAGCAATTCCAGCAGCAGTTAACCCAATCGTTGAAAGTCCGGCAATTTGTAATCCCTTGGTAGATTGCATGCATTTTTCAAGTTGTGCCATTTTTTCTTGTTTTTCTTTTACAAGTTGCATGTAACGCGCAGACGCACCATGGGAAGCACATGGAAATATTAAAGACAATATTAAACAAAAATATATTTTTTTATTGTGCATTTTCTTTGCTTTTGATTTGTTCGTTTTGGTCATGAATTTTTGCGCCTTGGATTGCAGCAGCGGTACCCGTTGATACAACACCAACAGAGCCAATAACGGTTGCAGCAATCCAGCCCTTTTTCTTTTTTTCGCATTTTTTTAATTCGTTATCTAACAACAAGATGTCGTTTTCAAGTGTGGCGATTGCAATGGCTTCTTCTTGGGTGATTTCTTCGTATTCTGTGTTTTGTAGGTCAGGTGTGTTGATTTGTTCAGTAGCAAGGGATACTGATATGTTTAATGTCGATAATAGTATTATTGTCAACAGATATTTCATCTTTTATCCATTTAATTTATTCTGCATTCTATCATATTTTTGTCTGTTTTTTAAGTGGTATTTTTTTGTGTGTTTTATATACATATTCTGCTATTTATAAACTATGCAAAGTAAACAAAAAGTTTGTGCAATTGTGGCTGTGGGACCTGATAATGTTATCGGGAAAAATGGTGTGATGCCATGGTACTGTAAATCTGATTTTTATCATTTTAAAAAAATTACAATTCCAAATCCATGTATTTTCGGACGCACGACTTTTGAAAATTTGCCAATTGCGCCGTTGCCAAATAGATTGAATTTAGTGTGCAGTACACAATACAAAAATGAATACAAAGATGGGATCTTTTATGCGAATTCGGTTGAATCTGCATTAAAAGAGTGTGCAAATTATTCGTCTGTTTTTATTTGTGGTGGGGCGCAACTTTATAAATATGCCTTTGACAATGATTTAATAGATGTCTTGTATTTGACGATTATAAAAAATTCAAAATTAGAACAAGATATTCAAAAAAATCCTAAATCGTATCAAAGGTTTTTACCAAGCGTTTCTAATTTTTTTAAATCGTCAAAGTGGAATGTTAAACAAATTTGTTACACTTCCAAAGAATTACCAAAAGATACAAACAATACGACAGCAGAATTTTTTAAGTGTTATCGTGTGCGGTAAAAAAA
>JAZOUE010000045.1:0-3153 GCA_045658045.1 Candidatus Enterousia sp. | reverse complement strand
GCCACCAATACTTTGATCCAATGACACAACCAAACTGCTGTCACGAACACACATGGTCAACGCACCGCAAGTCGGATCGTAGCCATGTCGTTCTGTGAGCCAAGGAGTTGGCTAAGACATTTGTCTTCCTAAGACCGCTTGGCCTCCGACTTGCCACCAATACTTTGATCCAATGACACAACCAAACTGCTGTCACGAACACACATGGTCAACGCACCGCCCACACATGGCATCAGTAACATCAGACCAACAATCAACACCTTTTTCATACTTTCTCCTTTGTTTTCTTTTTGCCCACCATACCCCTTACCACACAGCGTCTATTAGTGCGTTGCGGACATATCTGCCATTACTCATCTGTGTATTGTCCGCAAACCCATTCGCACAGTAACTGGTACATTCTGATGCACAGGTTGCCGTATCCGCATATTCATGCACAAATGTCCACCACGACGTTATCGGACCATCCATTTTGCACCAACATTTATTTCCCTGATTTGTCGCTGTCATTTTGGCAAACGTATTCACATCCCCAGGTTCCACAGCACCACCATTATAACTGGAACCGTCAGGGGCAGATTTCACAGATATTGTACTGCACGCCGCAGAGCCTGTTAAAGTATCAATCCCAGCGCCATCAAATTCACCACCACTTAAAATATCGTACGGCAATGTCACAGACCAATGATTATCCGCACTTTCAGAAACAGAACCATTTACTTCCTTGTGTAAAACCAAGGTAACAGAACCTGTACTGCGACATATAGTATTCGTTTCATTTGCATAACTTGCAAATGTACATAACGCAAATAATAAAAATATTTTGTATTTCACTGCCCCTTTCCCCTTTTTTTTATTTCGTGCTGTAATATCGTTTCCCTTTGTAATTCACATTTAATGTTTCTGACACAGATTCTGTTGTTAAATTCATATGACATACAGAATCTTCATTAAAACGAATATGTATCGCAGGCGTCGTCAACGCATCAGAATACAATGGTATTTCAATATGCTTATCACCATATTGCGCATGAAAACGACGAACGGTGCCATCAACATTACAATACTGTGAACATGCCCCAGAACCCGTATAAACAAAGCCAGTATCACACAAAACACCACACATAAAATTGTCAGGATGTAACGGCGAACGTATATCAGACGTATCCGCAATCGCCATATCAATATTCTGACAGTCGTTTAATATTTCGTACGGCGTCATTGTGCCACTGCACTTATAATTATTTAACTTGGCAAACTTGTTCATATCAATCGCATAATAACCATCCATCGTACCCAAACAGTCATTATCACGCATCGTCGTATATGTTGTCATCGGTGCACCAATTGCACTAAAACCTGCGATAAATGGATACAAACCTTCAATTCCCGATGATGTATTTACAAACTGATTTAAACACGATGCGCCGTTTACACCATTCCCACCACACGCACCACCAACACTTGATTCAAAATCCGTTGCATACCCAAGCGCACTAAAACCAGCATCAAATGGATACAAACCATCAATTTCTGATGCAGTGTTCACAAACAGATTTAAACACGATGTACCAGGAATACTGCGTCCCTGACATATAGATTCATTTTCATCATCGTATGAATAACATTTGGAATTTTGTCTGTACCGACCATATCCGCAAATTGGTGCACCAACCGCACTGAACGTTTCCGCAGTTGCAGAATAACAAACACACAGCCCACAAAAAATCACCCACATTCCCCGCATATTCAGATACGCCAAACGTTCCCTTTCCTTTCTTGGTGGGGGCAATAAGATTAGGTCGGAAATATTACCCCAAAACAAAAACCGTCACAGAAATGACGGTCGGGGTGTTAGAAAAATCAACAGTTTAGTGACCCCGTTGCGTTCATTATATTACAACGGCACCCCAACCATAATCGGGGGTGGTAAAAATAACGGTGCAAAGGCACCGACATCATCGGATTTACGATGCGTTTTGCACCGAAACTGTTTGGCTTTTCTAAGGCCCGAACCGACATCCCTGTCAGTTCAATATTTATTCTATTTGAAACGCCAAAAAAATTCAATAATAAAATTATGGGTGGGCGAGAATAAAAACCCCCCGGCGCACCTATCGCAGGCATGAGTGACAAAGGGGGGCAGGGAAGTAAAACCCCCTCCGACGCCGGGGCGTTCCGCCCCCCGCGGGGAGGGGTGGGTGAGAATAAAAACCCCTTGTCGCGCCCATCGCAGGCACATTTTGTCATCCCCGCGTTCCCTTTTTGTCACGCCTATCGCAGGCAGGAATAGGGTCAATAAAATTTACAATGTTCAAATATGTATAATATTATTTTTTGGTTCGCGTTGCTCACACTGTATAGTCCCACTCCTGCCTACGCAGGAGTGACAAAGGATTTGTTATGTCGTCATTCACACATGTTTTTTGCCTGCACTACGAAGTTTTAACGAAGTAGTGTCATCCTGGGGCAGAATCTTGGCGCAGACAGATGACCGCGGAATAACATAAAAGTAATACTGCCACCACAAACCACTTACACTAACCACTTGCCCATAAAAAAATCCCCCGATTGGGGGATTTTATTTCAACTTTTTTGTCCATTCGTTATCTGGAAAGTTTACTTTCAACATTTCTGCATAACCGTTCGCTTGCTGGGGCAAACCAATCGCAGTATAACATTCTGTCAAACGATATAATGCCTCGGCCGGCATAACCGTTTCCTGGGCATCTGTTACAACAGACTGCAAACGATTTATCGCACTGGTCCAATTTTCTTTGCGCATATCATTACGCGCAGAATACATAACCTTGCCCGCAATATAGTTTTTCAAAATATTTATTTTATTTTCGGCGTTTTTGGCATATGGACTGCGTGGGAAACGCTGAACCAGTGTTTGAAACTGTTGTAATGCATATGCCGACATCCCCGGTTCACGACGAACGTCACTGACCTGACGGTAATAGCACATTCCGCGCAAATACATTACATATGGTACATCTGCGTGCCCTGGGTGAAAGCGCATAAATCTGTCTGTGGTCAATATTGCACCTGCGAAATCATCGTCTAAGTACTGCGAATACGCCGCCATAACCAGCGCATCTGCTGCATATTCACTTGCCGGATGTTGTGTTTCGGCACGTAAAAAGTCCA
>JAZOUE010000044.1:0-5457 GCA_045658045.1 Candidatus Enterousia sp. | reverse complement strand
TTCGCGGATAAGATTTTCGGATAATTTTGCCATTTATTGATTAGATTGTGCAGCAAGTTGTTTGGCTTGGGCAAAGAATGTTAATGATTGACCCAACAGTCCGTCTGTAAATGTGTTTGCAAGTAATCCATCCGGTTCCGTTGTTGTTAAGTGGTGCAAGAAATTATCTGCGCGACGCATATAGTTATCAATGTTGCGGGCGATTTCAGAATCCAGCTTTATACTGCGTCTTAGTTTTTCAAGCGCAAAGGGATTTTTTGCATATTCGTCCATAATTCCGCCCAGTGCACGCCATAACGGATGTTCTGGTGTGTTGCGTGGCATAATATCAATGGCTGCCATAATAGGTATCAGATTTTGTAACAAGTCTTGATAAATCATTTCTGCGTTTTCTGCGATTGCGTTTGTCGCGTACTTGTTTTTTAAAATAGACTGCATTTTTATAATCAGGTTGTATTGATGTTCCAATGTTTTTGTTATGC
Source organism: Candidatus Enterousia sp. (assembly GCA_045658045.1). Taxonomy (GTDB): domain Bacteria; phylum Pseudomonadota; class Alphaproteobacteria; order Rs-D84; family Rs-D84; genus Enterousia. The sequence goes on along the minus strand of JAZOUE010000044.1, from coordinate 4,975 downwards.
TGGTCATACGAGTATTCATTTTGTAGACATAAAAACCGATGCCAGCAATTAATGTTACTATTAGACCAAAAATGATGTAAATGACAATGTTTTGCATGTTTGTATCCCTGTTAAAATTTGTTCATTGTAAACAGTATAACATCTTTTTGCGATTCGTGCGATTTTATCTTGTAATAATTTTAATTGATTGTTTTTAGGTCTTGCACAGATTCGGTCAAATTGTTATAATACACTAAAATAAGTAATATATTTTAGGGAAAGGAAGTCTTGATATGTTTCGTAATATATTGATTTTTGCCATGTTTGCAACAGCAGCAGGCTATTGCTTTGCCGCAGAGAAAATACCTCAGATTGTTACATCAGAGGTGTTTTATGAGCAAGATGAAATCATAGATGAAAGTGAGTGGGCTGTAGTAGATACAACAAATTATGAGGTTCCTGCGTGGCCAATTGCTGGGTCCGAAGCGGATGTGGAAGTGTCTTGTGAAATGGGTGCGTGTTCTAAAAAGAAGCAGGGTGATAATATTCGTATCGTTTCTAAAATAGGCACAGATTTGGTTGTTGAAAATAATTTTAATTTGGGTGCGCGTGGTACAGAATGGTCTGGTGGGGCAAATATGTTACATGGCACACAGATTCCTGTTGGTTTTGATGATGAGTGTAGTTCAGACTCTGAAATGCCATTGTTGCATAGAGAAGTTCTAGAAGATGATGGTGGTAATGTGCTGGCTGTGTCACGCAGTGGCCGTAAGAATTGTGGCAGATATGCAGATTCTTATGAAGCGTTTGCAGTTAAAATGAATATGAATCCAGAAGATAAAGATGTAGAAGTTGTTGAACACGAAACAGAAATAGAAGTTGCAGAATCCGCAGATGCCGAAGCGCCAAAGATTTTGACAGATCAAGTTCGTTCATGGGTTGTTGCAAATGGTCAGACTCTGCGTGAGGTTTTACAAAATTGGTGCAACAAAGAAGGTTGGGATTTGGTTTGGGCAACCGTACGTGAATACCCAATTGAGGCTAGCGCAGTATTCAAAGGGCGTTTCGTTGATGTTGCGTCTGCGCTGGTTCGTAACTTTGGACGCGCAACACCTATACCATATGCGAAATTCTATAAAGGAAATAGAGTGCTGTTGATTTCTACAAATGAAGAATAAAACGCGTTTTATACATCGTAGGAGAATGTAAAGATGATAAATTTGTTAAAAAAACTTGTGATTTGTTTCTTGGGTGTGTCTATATTGACAGGGTGTGCTACCAAAGATTCTGCCAAGGTTGCAGCATCTGTAGATAAGGACTTTGTAAACGCGTATGAAGCTTTTGAAATGGCCAAAAATCCACGCGCAAAGGTGGCAAGTGGTGATACTGTATCTATGTCCGAAGGCGTATGGTTGGGTAATAAATCTATTGTTTTGGAACATCGCAATAATTTGCCAACGCAATTTGAAACAGATACAGGTGTAACTATTTTATTGAATGAACCGGTATCATTGCAGGTTTTGGCAAATGACATTTATTCTGCTACAGGTATTTCTGTTAAAATAGATGGTCAGATTTCTTCTGATAAATTAAAGAAGATGGTAAATGTCGCGTATACAGGTAAGTTATCAGGTTTGTTATCTCAGGTTGCAACAGATTTGGATTTGTTATGGTATTATGATAAAAGCTCTATTGTGTTTTATGAAACAGAAACAAAAACATTTACATTGTATGCACTGGGTACCGAAGTCGCGTATCAAACAGCTGTGTCTACAGATGATTCAAATGAAGTGTCTTTGGAGTCTACATTAAAAGAATGGGATGAAGTAGAACAGGCAATAACTTCTATTATTGGAAAAAGTGATAATGCTGATTTTACCGTTTCTCGCAGTTTAGGTACTATTACAGTAACTGCTTCTCCGTCAGTGTTGGCGCGTGTTGGAGAATACATTGAACGTCAAAATAAGCGTTTGTCGCAATTGATTACAATTGATGTTAAAGTTTTGCAGGTTACAATTTCTAATGATTCTGCATTTGGTTTGAATTTGGCTGCTGCAATTAATTCTACTTCTGGATTAAATATTGTTGCAAATCCAAAAAATAACTTGGCATCGACCGAGGCAAGCTCAATGAATATCGCAGTGTTATCAAATACAGTATCTGCTTTGACGGGCGCAACACATACCGAAGGAGGAACAACTGTTGGTGGTGCGTATACACAAAATGATATTATGAATGGTTCTTTGGCTGGTGTCGCTGGGTCTAATGCTTTGATAGAGGCGTTGGCAAAGCAAGGTAAGGTATCGTTGGTTACAAATGTGGGTGTTACAACACGCAGTAACCGTGTCGCGCCAGTAAGTAATACCCGCAGCACAGGTTATATCAAACGTTTTGAATCCAGAAACTTTACAACGGTTGAATCCAGTACTGTTGATCAGGATGATTTGGAAACAGGCTTCACAATGCAGTTATTGCCAAACGTACTGGAAAACGGCAAGATTTTATTGTTGTTCCGTATGTCTGTTCGTGAATTGTTGCGTATGTCAACCCAGACAATTGGTGAAGTAACCCTGCAATTGCCAGAGGTTGAAGAACGTAGCTTTATGCAAGAAGTAATCATGGAATCAGGTCAAATGTTGGTTGTTTCTGGCTTTGAAAAACAGACCAGCCAAGATACACGCTATGGTTTGGGCGATCCTGACTTTATGGCATTGTCTGGCTCGCGCGAGACATCGGCGACCCGTGAAGTTTTGGTTGTTATCTTGACACCGCAAGTGTTGGTCAGCCCAATGGACGCAGAAAGAACGATACAGCAACACTGGGGCGCACCGCTAAACTAAAAATAAATTATAATAACTTATCTAAAAACAAAAACGATGGCTCATGTAGCGTTAAGTACACTACGCCATCGTTTTTGTTTTTATCTAAATTATTCTAATTTATTTTACGCTAATCCCGGGGTATTTTTCTCTGTCATTCTGGGGCTTTTTCTCCCTCCGCGCAGGCGGGAACAGGGTCTATGAAGTTTATTTCAAATAATTACCCGCCCCACAAGGGGGCAGATGGCGCTTGGCGATTTTTATTTCGTTTTTTGTGCTGCTGCATTAATGATTTGCATTCGTTTTTCAAGCTCGTACTGAAAGTCGCGCTTAGATGCATGATTTAAGCGGCTAAGAAAATCTGCGTTGTCATTAAATACATAATAAGAACTTGGGTATAATTGCACAACTGGTTCGTTTGTGTCTTTGTCCAGATATTCGATAATTGTGGATGCAATTTTTGACCCCATTTTGCTTAATTCGTATGTTACAGCCATGTCGTATGCGCATGGGTTTGGAAATGGTTTAGATTTAATCCAACCGCTATTAGAAGCTGGCTTTTCACCGTTTTTGCACAATAATGGCAATGGTGTTTCTTTGCATTCCGAGAATACATTAAAATTGCACATAACATTAAAGTTAATTAAATATGTGTTTTTCTTTTTTTTACTCATTGTTATTATCTCTTTGTTTTTTACGAGCAGTATTATAATACAAAAACAACATTTGTCAAGCATTTGGTTGGCAAAAGTATGTTTTTTTTTGTGTTTGACTGGGATTATACAAACAAGTCTTTGACGAATTGGGCGTGTTCGGTTATAAACTTGAATCTAAACTCAGGTTTTTTGCCCATCAGTTCAGAAACAATTGTGCGTGTTTTTTCGGTGTCTTCGGCGCCATCTTCGGTACGAGGTGGCAAGTCGACACGAATTAATCTGCGTGTCTTGGGTGACATGGTTGTTTCTTTTAATTGGTTTGGCATCATTTCGCCAAGACCCTTGAATCGTGATATCTCAACGCGTTTGTTTTTGTATTTTGTTGATTTTAATTCTTCCAGCTCTTCATCTGTGTCGACATAGATGGATTCTGTGCCACAGGTTAGTTTATATAATGGCGGGCATGATAAATACAAGTGGCCACCGTAAATTAGCTGGGGCATATGTTGATAGAAAAATGCCATTAACAGTGATGCGATATGGCTGCCGTCAACGTCGGCATCGGTCATGATAATTATTTTTTCATAACGCAGTTTGTCGTCGTTCCAATCTTTGGCAGTGCCAGCGCCAATAATGTCAATCAAATCATTCAGTTCTTTGTTGGCGCCAAATCTTTCATCGGAATTAGATATAACATTTAATACTTTACCGCGCAGTGGCATAATTGCCTGGGTTGCGCGATCGCGCGCTTGTTTTGCTGTGCCACCCGCAGATTCCCCTTCGACGATAAATAATTCTGTGCCGGCAACACCGTGTTTTGAACAGTCTGCTAACTTGGCAGGCATACGAACGCGTTTTGTTGGGGTTTTGCGCGCAACATCTTTGACTTGTTTTGTTTTGATTCGCGCGTTTGCCAAATTAATTACAAATTCCAGCAATGCGTTTGATGTCTTGGGATCCGATGCCAAAAATATTTCCCATGGATCGCGCAGAGCGTTTTCTGTATAACGTGTAATCTCAGGATTGGATAATTTTTCTTTGGTTTGACCAAGGAATTGTGGTGTTTTATAAAACACAGATACAATCGCGGCAACAGAATCAAAAACATCTTCGCCAATAATCGTTGCGGCGGCTTTGTTGTTTACTTTTTCGCCGTATGCTTTTAGACCCTTGGTTATTGCAGATTTAAATCCTGTTTCGTGGGTGCCGCCATCGATTGTGGCAATTGTGTTGCAATATGATGAAAAGAAACCGTCGTCAGATGCTGCCCCATTTTCGTCAGTTAAAAATGTCAATGCCCATTCAACGCGACCTGAATCATCTGGGAAATCAACACTGCCACTGAAGATGCGTGGTAAAATATGCGGCTTAGAATCTGTTTTTTCTGCCAAGAAATCTGCAACGCCGTTTGGATAATAAAATGTTTTGTTTGCTGGAATATTCATGTCTTCGGTTAATAATGCCGAATTGCATTGCCAGTCAATTTTGATGCCGCGTGATAAAAACGCCTTGGCGCGCGCC
>JAZOUE010000043.1:0-4665 GCA_045658045.1 Candidatus Enterousia sp. | reverse complement strand
ATCATGATAAACACGATATGTGCTTTGCCCGTTTATCGCAGAACATTTATCAGCTTGAATATCAACAGGTCGGCATTCTGAACCGTATCGATAATATCCATAGCCACATAACGGAACCTTGACCGCACTAAATGTTGCAGCATCTGCCGAATAGCAAGCGACCAACAATAAAATTACCTGTATCCTACCCATTGTGTTTTAACAATGTCCCCTTGTTTTAGTGATATAAATAAAACCGCCAAGATTGACGGTCAGGGAGTTGGTAATCATCTTGTTGTTGATTTCGTAGCTTTCGGATTGCTCCTATTTTATAGCCAACGACTCCCCGACCATAAGTCAGGGATGATAACGGTGCTAAAACACCGATAACACCAGATTACGATGCTTTCGCACCGAACAAGATGAGCTACCACAGCCCAAACCCAATCTATTGGATTCAATATAAATGATATAGGAAAACTCTGCTAAATTCAAGAAAGATGTTGCGTAAAAATAAAAAAACCATCAAGGGGCTAAAATAGTGGCGGAGCGTATAGGACTGTACTCCCCATCCCCTGCAGGGCGGGGATGCCCCTATCCACTCGTAACGATTTGGGTGCGTTTCACTTCCCAAATCTACTTCGTATCGAACCTTTTACGGTTCTCGTCCAACGTCCGCTACATAAAATTACCCGCCAATTTGGCGGGTGAATTTTCTGGCGGAGCGTATAGGACTCGAACCTATGGACCAAATAATTCGGTCACAGATTAGCAATCTGCTGCATTACCACTCTGCCAACGCTCCGTGCGTGGGTTATTATATATAAACACAAAAGTAATTGCAAGCAGGAAAATCTAAAAAATAAATAACCTTGACTTTCTGTAGAGAAATTTAGTATAATTTAATGTGTAATGACAATCAAATATATCAATTTTTACTGTTGTTGTTAGAACGTAATTTGTACTGCGAACTGTTTTGTTTGCAATCTATACTCATTTTCAATACAATCCAATTATAAACATAAAAAGGAACGCATAATGACAATAAAAGTATATAACGTAATGACACGCCAAAAAGAAGAATTTAAACCACTGACCCCAGGGCAGGTTAAAATGTACGCTTGTGGCATTACCGTTTCTGCAGACGCGCATATTGGTCACGCGTATCAGTCTGTTACTTTTGATGTTATTACGCGTTATTTGCGTTACTTGGGCTATGATGTTAAATATGTTCGTAACTACACTGATGTAGACGATAAAATTATTGCAAACGCAAATGCAATCGGCGCAGATCCAATTGAATTTGCTGAAAAAAACATTAAGAAAACAGACGATGAAATGGCGCGTCTTGGCAATGAAACACCAACGATTATGGCGCGTGCGACACATTGCATAGACGATATTATTGCGTTTGTTCAAAAATTAATTGATTCTGGTCACGCATATGCGTCTGAATTCGGTGATGTTTACTTTAAATTGGATAGCTTTCCAAAATATGGAAAATTATCTCATATTCAAACAGATAAAAATGAAACTGGCGTTCGCAAAAGCGTTGAACCAGGCAAGTTAAATGATGGTGACTTTGCGTTGTGGAAATCTGCCAAACCTGGTGAAATCAGTTGGGAATCACCTTGGGGCAGGGGGCGTCCAGGCTGGCACATTGAATGCAGTGCGATGAATATGAAATATTTAGGCGACCAAATTGATATTCATGGTGGCGGTCGTGACTTGGTATTCCCACACCACGAAAACGAAATCGCACAAACAGAAAGCTTGACAGGAAAAACTTTTGCAAACTATTGGATACATTGCGGCTTGGTCAAGGTAAATGGCCAGAAAATGAGCAAATCATTGGGCAACGGCATCTTGTTGCAAGATGTATTGGCGCAATATGATTCTGATGTCATTCGTTTTGGACTGTTGCGAAACACATATTCAACAGACATTGATATTACAGACGCTTTATTTCCAGAGGCAAAAAAACACGTTTACAAGATGTATTCTGTTATGAATGATGTCCAGATGCGCAGTTTTGATAACGCAAACACCGACAAGACAACTGAAATGATTGAAAAAATCAAAACAGAATTTGAATCATCTATGAATGATAACTTTAACACATCAGGTGTTATGGCATCATTGTTTACTTGGTTTAATTTTATTGGTGCAGAGCTTGCCAAGAAATCAACCGAATACGACTTGAAACAAATCGTTGCAAAGATTAAAGACTTGATGTCTGTATTAAATATTTTACAGCAAGATGTTGTGACATATATCGATACAACAAAACAAGAAGTCTTAAAACAGAATAACATTACAGAATCAGATATATTAGATGCTATATCTGCACGCGCAAATGCAAAAGCGGCCAAAGATTGGGCGACTGCAGATTCTATCAGAAACGATTTGTCCGCCAAGGGAATCTTGTTAAAAGATGGAGTAAATGGCACTTCGTGGGATGTTGTGTTATAACAAGTAAATTAAAAAAACATAAAACACTTGAAAATTATTTGTTTTCTACTAGTTATATTATGGTGAGAAGAAAAAAAGGCTGTTATGACAGATTATATTGTAGAAAAATATTATTTATTACGTTCGGCATTCCCAGAATACGCGTCAGAAATGATGTTTTTGATGTGTGCTTTTGATGGGATTTATCAACAACCCGTAAATGAAATGCGTGATGTATTGGACTATATCATAAACTTTGCGGTTTATTCAGATTTGACAATTAAACATAATACTGTGCCAAACATTAAAAACCGTATTGAAGAACTTGTAAAACAAGGCAAAGCATTAACACCACATAGAATTGAACAGAAATACAATATTAAAAACGCAAAATTCTTGTTGTCTGAATATGATTCTGCACTGCGTTTGGAAACAGAATCTGGTGTAAAATCGTATTTAACACGCGATAAAGAAGGCGACTTTCTATTTTGGGCGCAAAAACAAACAGAAACTCTAACTAGATGTCGTTATGATATTCCACTTCTTGCAAGAAAATATTATACAGCAACGAAAAATATGGTATTGACACCGATTAAAAAAATACCACTTCCGCCTAAACCACGATATTTGCCTGATGTATGGGGTATTTCTGATTCTGAAATGCATGAGGTGGCGTGTAAGATGGCGCGTAAACGTCGTGTGTCTGACCCAAATACTACTTTGCTTGATATGGTTGTCAAGACTGTACGCAAAAATATGAAAGAAAAATAAAAAACGGTTGAAATTGGGGGAGTATTAGTGTATATTACCCCGCGTAATTACAAAGGAAAAATTCATGAACTACCCATATATGCCTAAATCTACTGCCTTGTGGCTGATTGAAAACACAGCGTTAACTTTTGAACAAATCGCAGAATTCTGCGGTCTGCACGAATTAGAGGTTAAAAATATCGCTGACGCTGAAACATATAAAATTCAACCATTGAACCCAATTTTAAGTGGTCAATTGACACGCGAAGACATTGAAAAATGCGAAGCTGACACATCTGCACGCTTGACTTTGCGTGAAGAAATCGTCAAGGCACAGCAGAAACAAAACAAAAAAGGCGTTGGTTATACACCAAAATTGCATCGTCAAAACCGTTTGGGCGGTGTTTTGTGGATTATCAAAAATTATCCAGAATTGTCTGACGGTCAGGTTGCACGTTTGATGCGCAGTACAAATCCAACAGTTGCATCTGTTCGCAACAAGACACACAAATCTTATTCAATCATTCAAATTCAAAGCCCAATTGTGTTGGGTCTGGTTTCTGAATCTGCGATTCACGAAGCTGTGGCCAAGGCGCAAAAACAGGCTGAAAACAAAAAGAATAAGAAATAATTTAAATTTAACCTAAAACTTCAAAAGGTTGGTTGATGGTAAAAAAACTGGACGAAGCGACAAAACTCTTGATAGAGTCTTTGCCGGAAAACTTGCAGAATTTGGCGGCCAGTGCGATGGATATTGGCTATATGTCCCGCATGGATTTTACTGCTGCAACCGAAGCGGACGAAATCCCAGCCGAAGAACAAGACGAAGTCTTGGATTTCTTTCAACAGGATTTAGGGCTGGAAGTTCTGGAAACAGACAACTATCCCCAGGATATGGGCCGTTATTATGAAATGGACGATGACGAGCCACGCGATAAAACCCGCAATCTGTTGAACGCAGATGCCGAACAGGTTGACGTTAACGACGACGAATACGAACACTATGCGAAACAATTGGAACGCAGTCAGACAGGTTCGTTGGTTTTGGGCGTTCAAGATTCTGTTCAGTCTTATTTGAAACAAATCGGCACAGTTCAATTGTTAACCGCCGCGGGCGAGGTGGCAATTGCCCAACGTATCGAGGCTGCATCCCGTCTGATGGTATATGGACTGTGCGAAAGTCCAATGACAATTCAGGCAATGCTGGATTGGTATCAACAATTATTGAACGAAGATATTCGCCTGCGCTATATCGTAAATTTGGAAGTTATGTATTCCAGTGATTCCGAACAGAAATCATTGGCCGCATTGTCCGAGGCCTTAAAATCCAAGGGTGTTGAACACGTCGATGAACTGGATGACGACGAATTGGACGATTTAGAAATGGGTCCTGACGACGAAGAAGATGACGAAGACGAAGAAGATGAAGACGGATTAAAGAAAGAAGACACACCGCGTGGTACATCTGGTGTGCCAATTCCTGTA
>JAZOUE010000042.1:0-5735 GCA_045658045.1 Candidatus Enterousia sp. | reverse complement strand
TGTTTCGCGTACAGTTTATATAACTCCATAAACAGACGGCTGCCAGCAAAGCCTTCTTCGGTCCAGATGGAAATGTGACCGGTCAGTTCATCTGGCCCCGTAATATTATGAAAAATATTATCAAGTGCATTTGATATACTTTCAATATCTGCGTATAATTGACGTGTTGTGTTTGTTGGTACACTGCCGGCCGAGCTGCGAATTAACAAACGTGTTTTAAAACGTGATTCTAGGTCTGAAATCATTTTTGACATATTCGAATGTTTGAATCCGTTTCGTTCGGCAGCAGCCTGAATTTGTCCCAGGTCAATAACTTCTTTTAACGCTAATAATTCACGTAGAAATGCAATTTTTGTTTTAATTGTCGGCATTATATTCCTTTTTTTTATAACTTTTTTACCATACACCAGGAAAAAGTTCTAACCAATAGTTAATTTTTTAGGAAAAAAATGCAAGTAAATTTGATTCGTATATATGAAAAACGCTTGAAAAAGATATTGTTTCAGCGTTTCCAGTCCTCTTTTTATACATTGGTTGGCGTAAAAAGAGTATAAAATGAAACATAAAAACCTAGTCTATAATTCCTTCGTGTCCAACAACAAATGAAACAAGGAGTTTTAAAATGACACACGCAGATGTTTGGTTCGCAATTGATTCTTTCGCTAAAGATCACAAAGTATCCTGTTCAGGGCTTGCGAAACGCAGCGGATTAGACGCAACGACTTTTAATAAAAGCAAACGTTACTCAAAGTATGGGCAACCACGCTGGCCATCAACTAACAGTATTGCAAAGATATTGGAAAGTACCGGTGCCAGTCTATATGACTTTACAAAATATTTTTCGACAGATTCTTCGGCAGCGCAACAAGCAATATAAATATACAGATAAAATAAGTAAAACCGCCCATCGGGCGGTTTTTATTTTATATTATTGCTTCACAAGGTAATTTTCTATTTACATATTACTGTGGATGCTTTATACTTAGCATTGAACCAAAAGAATTTGGTTCGGGGCTGTCGAAGGCCTTTGCACATTCGGTGCGAAAGCATCGTTAATTGATGTTTCGGTGTTTTTGCGCCGATAATTCCCCTAAATTTCTGGTTGGGGGGCCGCAGACGTATATATAAATGTCGCGGAATCACTAATGTGCTGATTTTCGACCCCCCCGACCGTTTATTTCTTTGTGGTTTTGGTGTTTTTATTGTGGGGGATTTTTTGATACATCATTTATGGTGTTTTTGCATCACGTATTTTGCGCTTGTATTGTGTACAAGTGTTGGGTTTGCTGCGTCATGTGCATCTGACTATGTTGTTGCGACTCATAACATAAAATTTGATTTTGATGTTGCAACAGCAACCCCGAATTTGGTCGCTTCTGAATCAAAATCGTTAAATGCCAATACTTTTATATTGTCTGATGATGGCAATTGTTACGCTGGGTACGAACCGTATTTGCGTACAGGCAATGATGTTTATCCACTGGTCGAAGATTCTGATTTGTGTCCAGATGGTTATTATCGTTCCAATGGCGCATGTGTTGTGTTTGCATCTGGCGGATGTCCCAGTGGTCGATATAATTCCGCAACGGTCAGCACAACATTCATCCCATCCGAAGACGGAAATTGTTACAGCGGATATGACACTTATTCTCGCACAGGCAACGATATATATCCATTGGTTGACAGTTCTGTATTATGCCTGCCTGGGCAATATCCTGCGAATGGCACATGTACGGCGTACAGTGCAGGAACATGTCCTGAAAATATGTTGAATACGACAACAAATTCATCGACATGGACGACGATGACGAACGGTGCGTGTCCAACAAACTATACAGAACAAGAAATAACAGCGATTGAATTTGCGTGTGATTCATATATCAGTCGAGTTACATCTGAAACACCTGCGTGTTTGTTGATGTGTAACAACGGACTTATTTTTACTGAGGTTAATTCATGTGCCGCCCTGTGCAACGAACATAACAAGCTAAAGACCAGTACAGGTTTAGAATTTCCAATGTATGCCAGCAAGCAGATTACACCTTCGCTAAATATAAAGGTTGGCAAGAATGTCTGTTATGTAAATCTTGTTCCTGGTTCTGAAACAGACGCGATACAAATCAAATACGATGAACAAATATATCACACAGTGAATTAAAACCAAGGGAGAGAAACACAAAATGCGGAAACTGATAGGTTTATTATTGACGATAATGATGATAAATGGTGCGTATGGTGTAATGCTGTGCAAGAAAACAGGTACTGCGGTCGCTGTGTTGAATAAACTGGTTGGTGGTACGGTGAACAGCGCATCTGATGCGCGTTGGGTTGTAAATATGTCAGATGGCACCGTGGTCAAGGGTAAATCGTTATGTTCTGGGATGCTGGGTGAATTTGCGGTTGTAAATACTGGTGTTGCAGACACATATGACACAGGCATCAATTGTTATTGTAAATTGATGGCGCCTGCAACATCGTATTGGGTAAATGCGAACGACACGACGCCATATGAAACAGACAGCGAATGCGAATCCAATTGTGTAACGGCATGTGCGAACTATACTGCGACGAATCAAACGTTCCGCAGCGCCCTGTACGAGGCAATTTGGTAACAGAAAAGCGTGGTGTACAAGGAATAAAAAACTTAAAAACTCTGTCATCCTGGGGCTAGACTTTCACACCCAGGTCATTATTCCTTTGTCATTCCTGCGTAGGCAGGAATAGGGTCTATTAAATTAAACGGTGGGTTGTTGGCTCGTTTTACTTCGCACTGTATAGTCCCACTCATGCCTGCGCAGGAGTGACAAAAAAATGGGCAGGGACGACCGTGGCAATCCAGTAACACGGCCAAACAAGACTGGATCGCTCCGCCTGCGCTATCGCTATGCCGAGACTTCGCACGCATACGCTCGCGATGACAAAGGGAAAACGCAGAATGACACTACCCCCGCCAAGGTTACGTAGTGTAGGCAAGAAAAGGAAACAACAAAACAAAAGGAAAAAAATGAAACGCATAATTATATTTACAATGATGATAATGTTGGCAGTACCGGCCGTGGCGGTATCTGTCTGTGCCAAAGATTCCGTTGTAACAGTTGTGCTGGATCCGTCAATCGCTGGCGCATCATACACGTATAATAACAGCACAGGAACGTGGAAAACAGTTTTCTCGTACGGGAATGTATCGGGAATAAGTACGTGCGTATCCATCACCCCAACCGGCAGTCAGGGCAGCACAAAAACCACCGACGGCACCCTATTGGATGCAACCGGTGGCGAAACAACGGGACGATATTGTTGGTGTAAAATGACACACCCAATGTCTTCGCTGTGGGCGTTTGACATCGACGCCGGGGGTGTTTTTTGCGCGTCTGATTGTGCTTACTACTGCGGTCGCTACGTCAAGGAATCCGCCGCTCTGCGGTCTGGGTTGTTCGGGTCGGTCGCCGCCGCGAATGATATGTTTTGAATTTATTATTTTTTTAATGTATTTACTTTCTTTGCATAGACGACAATTTGTTTGCGGTTTTCGTTATATGAATCTTGAATTTCTTTTATCTGACGCATTTTACGTATCAGTCCAACCAATGGCGTTAGTCCAAGCGCTGTTTCCTTGATGTTATGACGCAGGTTGCGACGCCATGCGATATTCATCAGTTCTTCGCGTATTTGTGGTATGCTTTTGCTTTTGCCGTTTTCGTCTTTGTATGGAACCATAACTTCCCAGTTGTACCAACTGTTCCATTTTACCATACCGTCTTCGCGTATGGATAATTCCATATAGGTTGACTGGGGAACCAGACCATCGCATTGTGTTTGTGGATCAAATATTTTGTAACCGATATTGTTTTCACGTGCGCGCCCAGTTCTGACAGTTGTGTTTTCTTCGTGAATTACAATGCGTGTATCATTTGCATAGCATATTTCAAAATAAGGATTGAAAAAACTGCGTCCTTGGAACGTCAGTTTTATTCCAAAAGGTTCAAAGAATTCAGGACGCAACACCTTGTTGTTTGCCATTTTGTAGTCCAGCATACAAGACATCAGGCGAATTTTCGTATGCTTGAATTCTGGGTCAGACGCAACTGCGCGAATAAGTTTAATAATGCCATCAATACTGTGCTTGCTGCGATATCTATCGACAGATGTGTCCAGTTTCAAGATTTTACCACTTTGCCCTAACTTTGATTGAATGTGCTTTAAATCGTCCAAGATTTGATTTGCGTATTCGCCATTCATCCAACGTGAATTTGTTTGAATTGTGTATATGTCAGACTTTGATAAGTCCAGATTTTCAAATACTTGGCGAATATAGTGCGGTTGTGTCTTGTAAATTGTTGACCATTCACCGCCAGTAAAATATATGCTGTAAAAATTTGCTTTGTCTGCATTTGCGTAAAATTGAACATCTTCGGGTGTTACAAAGTCTGCAGGATTTTTCGGCCCAGAACATTCAAAACAGTGGGCACACGCCTCGTCACATTTGTTTGTCAGGCGAAATCTGATATGCAACGGTGCGTTTTGAAATTGGCTGTAAAAATGCTTTTTTGAAAAAGGGTATACAAAAGTCTTGCGAAAAAGCTGGAAAAAACTTTCCGCGTCTTTTGGTATATCAAATTTTACTAACTGTGCACCATTATTTTTTGACATATTTTAATTATAGTACACAAAATAATAAATTGTCAACTAGATATTGTTTGTCGATTTTGTGTATAAAATTGCTTTGTTGTGCAGGATGTGCTATTATCATAAAGTAATTGCCAAAGGGAATTTGTATATGGATAAAACTACGTTAGATAATGCAAAACAAGCATTGTTGCAAGAATTGTCTGCGATGGAAAATTCACAGCAGTGGGATGTTCATGTAAAAGAAAAGAACAAGGACTTCTCTGGCGTAATTGATGTTCAGAAATCTGAACAAATGGCAGATTACCTGACCGATGTTTTTATAAAGGCGTGTAATAAGAATAATATATTCGGTAAATTTATTGGTTGGGCGGACAAAGATGTAATCTATAAAACAGAAATTGCATCGATGGTTATTGATAATGTTCTGGATATAATCAGGGGCGATATAAAATCAGGTAATGTAACTATATATACGGCCAGTGGTGAAAAATATACGCCATTAAATAGGGTTACTGACGAACTTTTTAAACATAATATCGCAACTAATGTTAATATCAAAGTTGTCGGTGCAGATAACAGTTTGACACCTAAAAAAGCGTTGATGGGCGTAGATAGTACAGGAAAGTTATTTATAAATTTTGATTTTCCTTTGTATGGTATGCCTGAATGTTTTTTGACAGATTTACGGCACGAGCTGATGCATATTGTCGATATGTTTTTCCCGAATATAAGTGCATTGCCACCAGAAATTAATGTTCATGCAAATCGTTATTATTATCCGCAAGACAAAGACTTGTATACAAACAATCCGTTGGAATTAAATGCAGAAATGAAGCGTTCTGATTATGCAAAAAAGATACAACAAATGTTGGCTGAACAGCAGGCATGTGTATCTAAACAGCTGGACACTATTCGTGAATAAACACCGCCTGTTTGGGCGGATTTTTTACTCATGTATCACACTTAGCCTCACATAGCATATTAACAAGTTATTTACACATTGTACATGTCTTATTGAAGATTGATTTTATGAAAATATTCTGTTAGTTTTAATGTAAATAGAAAGGAACAATATATGAAGAAAATTCTATTTAGTTTTATTGGTA
>JAZOUE010000041.1:0-4959 GCA_045658045.1 Candidatus Enterousia sp. | reverse complement strand
ATTTTGTATCATTTTACTATAAAAGGATTCTAAATGCAATCAGGGCTTTATATTGTTGGTACTCCAATTGGAAATTTGTCTGATATGTCGCCACGCGCGATTGATGTTTTGCGTTCTGTGGATTTAATCGCAGCCGAAGATACACGCGTGTTTGGTAAATTGGCGGCTCATTTTGAAATAAAAACAAAACGTATTTCTTGTCACGAGCATAATGAACGAGATGTTGTGCCAGATTTGATTGAAAAAATGCAAAAAGGTATGACAATCGCAGCGGTCAGTGATGCGGGTATGCCGGGCATCAGTGACCCTGGATTTCGTTTGGTGCGCGCAGCACGTGGGGCAGGGGTGCCTGTATTTGTTGTGCCGGGGCCGGTGGCGGCAATTTCTGCGTTAGTGTTGTCTGGGTTCCCAACAGACAGGTTTACATTCTGTGGGTTCTTTGATGAAAAAAAATTACGTGATGATAATAAAATCCCACATACGATAATTTATTACGAAAGTCCAAATCGTGTTATGAATACGATTTCGGCCTTGGCACGTGTTATGCCAGAACGCAAAATTGCAATTGTTCGTGAAATTACAAAAATTCATGAAGAAACAATTATTGGTTATCCGTCTGATTTGATGAACATAACACCGCCTCGTGGGGAAATAGTGATTGTTGTTGGACCGCGTCCTGAACATAAAATGACAGATGCAGAAATCAGCGATATTGTAAATGATATTGCGGCAACTTCTATGAAAAGTGCGGCGGCTGATTTAGCATTGCGTGCCGGTATTTCAAAAAAAGAAGCGTATAAACGATTGCTAGAAACAGGGAATAAATAATGATTAAATTTGTGGGCAGTTTTGAAACTGTGAAATCTTTGCCAAAAACACAATTTGCAGAATATGCGTTTATCGGACGCAGTAATGTTGGTAAATCTTCATTGATAAATGCAGTTGTGGGAATGCCAATTGCGCGTACTTCTAATACGCCTGGGCGAACACAAAGTTTAAATCTGTTCAATCTGGACGACAGGGTTATGATTGTGGATTTGCCGGGTTATGGTTATGCCAAGGTTTCCAAGATGGACGCAATGCGCTGGTTGCAAAGATTAGAAGATTATCTGTTGAATCGTAGTCAGTTAAAGCGTCTGTTTATTTTGATAGATTCGCGAATTGGGGCGCGTGATTCTGATTTAGATTTGATGGATTTTTGCGATGCAAATGCAATTTCTTATCAGATTGTTTATACAAAAAAAGACAAAAAAGTTCGTGAACAAAAACAAACTGAAATTGTGCATACTGATCATGGTGCAATGATTCCAGAAATATTATACACATCTGCAGAAAAGAAAACAGGTCTTGATAATATAAAGGCAACACTTGGCATCAAATAAGAATGTTTTTTATGCAACAAATCCAGCGCGTATTTCTGACGCGTTGTGGCAGGTTATGTCTGAATCTGGGGTTGATGTTGCCGATATGCTGATATTCTTGCCCAGTCGTCGTGCAGTACGCAGTGTGGAAAAAATTATTGCAGAAAAAAAGGGTGGGGTGGCAATATTGCCAACACTGGTACCGCTTGGTGATGGTGCAGATTTTGATGAATCCGACGATGATGTAACAGGTGAAATTTCTGATACAGAACGTGTTGTTATCTTGGCAAAATTATTGGCTGCGGATGCAAGTGTTGGAAATTTATCAACAGGATTATTGTTGGCACACGATTTGGTGCGTATGCAGGATTATCTGGAAAACGAAGGCGTTGATGCATCTGAAATAGATTGGGAAAATTTGGTTGATGAAAAGTATGCAACACATTTTCAAAACAAAGCGCGAATATTAAATATTTTGTCAGGTTTTTCAAAATTGTATGCTGCAAATCGTATGACAAGTGTGCAAATCAGAAATCGTGATATTCGCAATTGGGTAAATCATTTTGATAAATATAAATTAGTTATTGTGTGTGCATCTACGGCCAGTGTGCCTGCAACCGCTGATTTAATGCGTGGGGTATATAATTTGCCACATGGACGAATAATTTTGTCTGGTAAAATAGATGGTCGTGTTGCGGACTTTGAATTAGATACAAATCCATATAATTCTGAACATAAGTTTTTAAATAGTGTTGGTCTGACGCAGGCTGATGTTTTGCCAATTGATGTTGGTTCTTCTGCAATTGACTTTATGAATTATGCGTTTGGTAATGATTGTTCTTCTTTAAGCGTTGATACAGATTTATCGCATTGCCATCTGGTTGTCGCCCCAACCGAAGCGGTCGAGGCATCTGCCGTCGCGCATATCACAAGGCGCGCGTTGGATGAAAATAAATCTGTTTTAATTATTACACCGGACACGGCTGGAAATCAGCGTATCGCAAATGCGTTTATTGCACATGGTATTGATGCAGATTTTTCATCTGCCATATCTGGCGCAATGACAAATACTGGGCGTGCATTATTAAATTTGATGGACAGTTGGATTGAATCAGGCAGTGGTGTTTTTGATAAAATATATACTCAATCTGAGTTTAATTTGTTAGAGACGGTTGCAAAAATTGTTGATGAAAATTTGGCTGAATTTAAACCGTCTTTTGTCATAGACGATGAAACAAGCATTCAGATATGGACTGAAATAAAGAAAATGTCTGATGCGTTGGTTGCGGCTGATATAAAATTGACATTGGCAGATGCACGTGCTTTTATTGCAGATGCGTTATCAAATGTGTCTGAACGTGGCGCGATGAAGACTGATGCGCGTGTTGTTGTGTTGGGTACTATTGAATCGCGTATGCAGACTGCGGATGTTGTTGTCTTAACAGGTTTAAATGACGGGATGTTCCCAGCCCAAGGGTATGAAAACGCGTGGCTGCCGACGCATGTGGCAAAAGATATTGGATTGCCATCACCAAACAGAAAGGTGTCTTTGCAATCGTTGGACTTTATGAATTTGTCATGTGGTGGTGAAGTATATTGGTTGCGTTCTGCTGTATCTGGTGGTGTGCAAACCAGTGAATCCAGATTTATATCACGCGTAATCGCCAGACGTGCAAAGATAGATACGGATGCAGGTGAAAAAATAATCGCAGATGTTTTGTCCCAAGATGATGTACCGTATCATCCGTTGGATGAAAGTGTGCCAACACCACCGGCGGATTGGTCTGATGTGTTTGTGACAGAGTTAGAATTATTGATTCACAACCCATATGCTTTTTATGTTCGTCATATTTTAAAGTTGCGCGTGTTGGACGACTATTGGGTTGTTGCGGATGCACGCAAATTTGGCAATCTGGTGCATGGTGTTATTGAAAATGCAACAGATTTGCGGCCTGATGTTTTGGTGGCACAAATGGATGCGGCCGCACTTGAAATTTTGGGACGGGGCAGTATTTTATTTCATTTCTGGCATAAAAGATTTTTGGAAATTGCACCTGTGATCGCAAATGAATTGACCAAGATTCAAAATGCAAAATCTGAAATCGAAGGTGGTATAAAAATCGCAGGACGAAATGTTCGTGCGCGTGCAGACTTGGTATGGGATGGTGGTGTTATGGACTTTAAGACAGGTGCTGCGCCAAATAAAAAACAATTGCTGGACGGTAATATGCCACAGTTACCATTAGAGGCATTTATGTTGCAATCTGGTGGTTTTAAAATTCAAACAAGTCCGCTTTCAAATGCACCAATAATGAAATTTTTACAGTTAAAAAATAATGATGTTCGTGTGATTGAATATGACGCGACGACAACACAACAAATGATAAATGCGGCTGTTGCCAAGACCACAGAATTGTTCAATATGTATTCTGCTGGTAATGCAGGTTATGAATATCACGAAACAAATGAGGTCAGGTATAAAATTTATGATGATTTAAAACGGGTGTGATTTATTTTATTTCAATCATCAGTCCACAATGGTCTGTTGGTTTTTCAGCCAGTCTTGGTTCAATATCTATTTCACAGTTTTTTACCATTTTGGCAGCAACCTTGTTGCACAGGAAATAATCCAGTCGCAGACCTTGTTTATTACCAACTGTATCATGGCCACGATAACCATACCACGTGTAATCAATTGTATCTGGGTGCAGGTTGCGCCATGCGTCTGTCCAACCAGAATCCAGCCATTCGTTCATGATTGTACGCGCCTGTGGGGCAGAAATTGCAACACCTTCGTAATTTTTTGGCTTCCAGATATCCCTGTCTTCGATTGCAACATTAAAGTCACCACCAATAATAACAGGTTCTTCGGAATCCAGATATTGTGCGATGTATTGTGTAAATGCACGCATCCATTCCAGTTTATATGGAAACTTTGGTGATGTAACCAAGTCGCCATTTGGCATATATACATTTATAATACGAACATGTCCATCAATCACACATTCCAAGAATCTTGCATTTACATCTGGGTATGTTGGCATACCCATTGTTACATCTTCGATAGAATATTTTGAAAATACAGCAACGCCATTCCATGACTTTTGACCAAAAACCTTTACGTTATAGCCAAATTCATCAAAGACCATGTGCGGAAAGTTCGCAGTTTCAACCTTTAATTCCTGAACCAAGATAGTGTCGTATTCCCCAGAACGAAGAATATCAATAAAACTTTCAATGTGGGCGCGTATAGAGTTTATATTTAATGTAAGTATTTTCATATTTGCTTTCCTGTTTCTTGTTCTGTATAATAGCGAGTGTCCAATATAAAAACAACAAGGAAATTTTTACTATGAATATGTATCAGTTACTTGAACGTACCGCACAAACATGGCCTGATAATTTGTATCTGGTCCGCGAAGGCGTTACATACAAAGAATTCATTAACTTGGTCAAGGCGCGCGCCGCATCGTTGGATGCCGCTGGTGTTAAAAAAGGTGATGTTGTCGGTATTTTGTCGCACAATATCCCAGAATTCCCAATTACTATGTTTGCAATTTGGTATTTGGGTGGAACTGTATTGTTGCTGGATACAAAT
>JAZOUE010000040.1:0-2889 GCA_045658045.1 Candidatus Enterousia sp. | reverse complement strand
CAGAGGTTCAGACTCCCTCCTACATTCTCTCTCCTCTGGACTCTGGGCCCCAAGATTTAGTTTAGAGTGTCCAATTTCTTTTTCTCCTTTCCTTCCTTTCGGGACACTCGGAAATACCGCCGGCGACGGCGGTGTTTTTTTTATTTGCACAACAGGACACAATAAGGTAGAATATACATTGATATCAGATTTTCTGATATTGGGGCGTAGAAACCCGATTACAAGGCGTCACATGTGTGATGATAAGTATCTCCAACCATGGGTTGGAGGGCGGTGAATATATTGAATAAACCCGCTATACCTTGTAATAGTTTCTAACCTCCAACCACTTGAAATATTTTCAGTGGTTTTTTGTTTAACAAAGATGGGGGCTTTTATGCGGGGGATTGTTTTATTTCTGTGTTTATTTTTTCCGACCACGATATTCGCGGACATTCCATCAACCGCATATGTTAATGGGGTGGTATCAACACGTGTTGATACATCAGAATCTGCAAATCAGACAATGGCAGGCACATATAATGTTTCTGGTACAATGACTGTCCCAACCCCACCATTACCCGTGGTGGAATAAAAAAACAAGGCAACAAAATGAAGCGGTTATTGTTCGGGATTTTTTGCGTACTGTTTTGCGGTGTTGCACAATCTGCCCAGATTGTAAATGTTGAATATATACATAAACTGATTGAACAAGAACACGGTATAACCGTTCCATATAATACAGGTTTACACGACCCAACGGTTGCAGCGAATATGAAATACCTGCTGACGACCATAGATGTTGCGAATCAGATGTTAAGTGGGGAATCAATCACAGATTATGGCAACAGTGAATATGCAACGACTGTTGCAACAGATACGGTGGCGACGCTGGAAATGGTTCGTGACCATGTGCGGAATTATAAATTCTTTGCGACAACAACGCCCGACACCACCAGTTTCAGTTTTACTATATCTGCATCAGGTGTATTTCATATTGACTGGGGCGATGGCACGCGTGAATCATATCGCAAAACGAATACAACCGCGATGAAATACAGTCACGAATACGCCGATGCCGGCGAATATGTGATAAAAATTGGGGGATACAGAACAGGCGGAAATTCATTAAGTTTTGCAAATAACTTAAACCTTGCCAAGATAGACGGCAGTGTTGGTGCAATATTTTCCACAATAAAAAACAAAAACGGCACAGTTAACAATCCAAATTTTCAAGGTTTGTTTAATGGTTGTACAAATTTAACCGGTGAAATACCAGCAGAATTATTTGATGGTGTATATGGTCAACCGGGAACAAATATGTTTCTTAGTGTTTTTGAAAATTGTTCAGGATTGACCGGTGAAATACCAGATAATTTGTTTGCTGGTATATCTGGTAAACCTTCAATAAATATGTT
Organism: Candidatus Enterousia sp.; assembly: GCA_045658045.1. Taxonomy (GTDB): domain Bacteria; phylum Pseudomonadota; class Alphaproteobacteria; order Rs-D84; family Rs-D84; genus Enterousia. The sequence goes on along the minus strand of JAZOUE010000040.1, from coordinate 1,492 downwards.
TGCGATAACATTTAAGAATTGTTCAGGATTGACCGGTGAAATACCAAACGGGTTATTTAGTGGTATTTATGGTGCACCTGCGGGTTCAATGTTTTCTAATACTTTTTATGGTTGTTCTGGGTTGTCAGGCAGTATCCCAAGTGATTTATTTGTTGGGATTTCAGGCAAACCTGCATCGAGGATGTTTCTTAGTACGTTCAATAGTTGTTCTGGGTTAACGGGCAGTATTCCAGAGAATTTATTTGCTGGGATTTCTGGTACCCCTGCGAACTATATGTTTGGTAGTACATTTAGTGGCTGTTCTGGACTGACAGGCAGCATCCCAGATGGTTTGTTTGGTAATATTTATGGTCAACCCGCAGAACAAATGTATTCAAGTACTTTTTATAGTTGTAAAGGACTAACAGGCGAAATACCAGAAGATTTATTCGGTAATATTTCTGGCGATGCACAAAATCATATGTTTTATAGTACATTTGCTTATGTTGGTGATGGTTTAACTGGTCCGTCTGCAAAAATCAATGGTAAATACCTGTATGAAATATGGCCGGATGCAACATGGAATCAGGTTGGGGCAATGTATCGTGGTGCGTCAGGTTTGACCGACTATACAGATATTCCAACGGCGTGGAAATAAATCTGCTACATAAAATTCATGGGGTTGACGTCGATTTTAACGCGGATATTTACGGGCTGCTTTACAGACGCCAGCCAATGCGACACAATCGGCTGCAGGTTCGCAGTCCGACCACCTGCAACTAAAAAACGCATACGATACCAATTCCTGATTTGATATATCTGGGCGGTTATTGGCCCCATTATCTTGGCACCCTTTATATTTGGCACCGCATCACGCAGTGCATTACAATATGATTGCAGGGTTGATTCACGTTGACCCTCTATAATAACTGCAATCAACTGACCATACGGGGGCATATTTGCCATTTTGCGCCCCGCCATATCAGTTTGCATAAAACTGTCCCTGTCGCCCGCACAGATTGCGGTCAATACAGGGTGTTCGGGTTGATATGTTTGTAATAATACGCGGCCTGCATGTGCGCCACGGCCCGCACGACCAGAAACCTGAAATAACTGTTGAAACGTGTGTTCGGCCGCACGAAAGTCTGTACCAAACAGACCCATATCTGCATCCACCACACCAACCAATGTCAAGTTCGGAAAATGATGACCCTTGGCCAGAATTTGCGTACCGATGATTATGTCTATTTCGCCCTGCTCTATTTTATTCACCAATCTTTCCAGTGACTGACGCGATGTAATAATATCACTGGACACCAGCGCAGTACGCGCAGACGGGAATCGAATATTGACCTCTTGTTCTATTTTTTCCAGTCCAACCCCACGCATAGATACATCACCACCACAATCTGGACATATTTTTGGCATTGGTGCTGTGCGACCGCACATATGACACAGCATTTTTCCAATACGCTTGTGATATGTCATACCAACGCTGCATTCTGGGCAAACA
>JAZOUE010000039.1:0-3090 GCA_045658045.1 Candidatus Enterousia sp. | reverse complement strand
ATCAAAATTGCTGAATTGATAAAAGACAAAAGAATCGAAGGTATTTCTGAAATTCGTGACGAATCGTCCAAAGAAGGCTTGCGTATCGTTATTGAATTAAAGCGCGATGCGATTGCAGATGTTGTATTGAATCATCTGTTCCAATATACAGAAATGCAGACCAGTTTCCCTGTAAATATGATGGCATTGAATCGTGGTCGTCCGATGTTGTTCAATGTTCGTGGCGTGCTTGATTCATTTATTGAATTTAGGGCCGAAGTTATTCGTCGTCGTACAATCTTTGATTTGAACAAGGCGCGTAATCGTGCACATACTTTGTTGGGATTGTCTGTTGCTGTTGGTAACTTGGATGAAGTGATTGAATTGATTAAATCCAGTCCAAACCCAGAAGCAGCGCGTGAAGCATTGATTGCGCGTGGATGGCGCGCATCTGATATTGAATCATATATTCAGTTGATTGATGATCCAAATACAGAATACAAAGACGGTATGTTCTATATGTCCGAAGATCAGGCGCGTGCAATTTTGGAATTGCAACTGCATCGTTTGACCGGTCTGGAACGCGACAAGATTCATGATGATTTAACTGCACTGGGTGCGACAATTCGTGACTTATTAGAAATATTGGGCAGTCATGAAAGAATTGTTCAAATTATTCGTGAAGAAACCACAGCGGTTCGTGATAATTGGGCATCTCCACGTCGTACAGAAATTTCTGACGCAGAAATAGATATTGATATTGAAGATTTGATTGCGCGTGAAGATATGGTTGTAACTGTATCTAATACAGGCTATATCAAACGTGTTGCGTTGGATACATATCGTGCACAAAAACGTGGTGGCAAGGGACGTAATGCAATGGCGACCAAAGAAGATGACTATGTTGTCCAAGTGTTTGTTGCAAATACACACACACCATTGTTGTTCTTTAGCTCCAAGGGATTGTGCTATAAATTAAAGACATACAAATTACCAGAAGCTGCCGCTGCAGCCAAGGGGCGTCCATTGATAAATCTGTTACCATTGGAACAAGGTGAAACAATTACTGCTATCTTGCCAGTCCCAGAAGAAGATATGGAACGCGTCAAAGAATCAGGCAAAGAACATTTCTTGATGTTTGCAACTGCGTCCGGAACAGTTCGTCGTAACCGTATGAGTGACTTTGATTCAATCCGTGCAAATGGTAAAATTGCGATGAAGTTAGATGAAGGTGACAGTCTGATTTCTGTACTGCCATGTACCGAAGATCAAGATGTATTCTTGACAACATATCGTGGTCGTGCAATCCGTTTTGCAGTTCCAGAAATTCGTGTATTCGCAGGCCGTAATTCTACCGGTGTTCGTGGTATAACATTGGGCAAAGACGACAGAATTATTGGTATGGCAATGCTGAATCATGGCGAATCTGATTCTGCTGTTCGTGCAGCGTATATCAAACAGTCGCGTGCAGCGCGTCGTGCAGAAACAGGAATTGAAGAAGAAGCATCTGCTGACGAAGAAGAAACAACACTTGTTCTGGACGATGCCAAGATGGCACAAATGGCGGCATCCGAAGAATTTATCCTGACGATTTCAGAAAACGGATTTGGTAAACGCACCAGTTCTTATGAATATCGCTTAACGCATCGTGGTGGTGGTGGATTTACAAACATCAAACTGGGTGGTAAAAATACTGCTGTTGCAGGTTCTTTCCCTGTTACAGATGACCAAGATGTTATTATGGTGACAGACGGCGGAAAAATCATCCGCACACCTGTACATGACGTTCGTATCGCAGGTCGTTCAACCGCAGGTGTGACATTGTTCCGTACTGCTGAAAATGAGAAAGTTGTATCTGCAATCGCAATTGAAGGTGCATCTGACGAAGAAGAAACGCAGTCAGACGCAACAGAACCTGTTGCAGAATAATATCGGGGTGATACTGTGGAAAACAAAGAATATTTTTCATCTATAAACGATGTGTCGAAACGTTTAAATGTTCCGGCACATACGTTGCGATATTGGGAAAAACAATTCCCATCTGCGATAAAACCGACCACAGGTGCTGGTGGTCGCAGATATTATCGCAGTGAAACAGTTGATAAATTATTTGTTATCAAAGATTTGTTGTACACACACGGTATGACAATTGCAGGCGTTAAAAAAATGTTGCGTGATGGCAATTTACCATCTGCGCCACAACAGGCGGTGGTTGAAAATATTTCTGTATTTGCGCCTGTGGAAACGGTTACTGCGACTGTGCCACAACAATTGTCGATAAATAATTCTGATATTGATATGGCGATAAGCTTTTTAGAATCAGCGCGAAATTTATTGCAATAAAAAATCCCCGTTTGGGGATTTTTTTATATCATCATACGTTCTGCAATTTGCTGTTGAACATATGCGTCTTCGCTGTTATACAGTGGCCAGTTCCCATGCGCCAGTTCCTGCATAGATGTCAGCGGTTGATTTAATCGTGCGCGATACAGCCACAGATTTGACATTACGCGCTTTATATAACTGCGTGTTTCGTATGCAGGGAAACTTTCAATATATAACAATGGGTCGTATGTATAAAAAGATTTTTCAAATTTAACCACAGTACCCATCCCAGCATTATACGCCGCCAGCATTTTAATAATGCTGTTTTCAATGTTTTGATGTTGTAACAGGTCAACGATATATTGCTGACCCAAGAACATGTTGTGTTCTGGATTTGACATATCCATTTGTGAAAAATCAACTTTGTTTTCGCGTGCTACGCGTTTAGCGGTACTTGGCATAATTTGCATAACACCATTTGCACCTGCGCCAGATTGTGCAGTTGTTCTAAAATTACTTTCTTGTTTTGTTATTGCGAACAGTAATGCGCGGTCAATTGACCAGCCGCCCATTGGTTCCCAATCTGGCAATGGATATTGTGCAGAATAGATAATATTATCGTCGATTTCTAAAATTCCACGGTCTTTGATAACGCTGGCAGATTGTACTGAAACACGTGGCATATTGTATTCAGACGCCAATGAATTTACCGCGTGTAAGACCCTGTCTGATGCCTTTGGGGTGATTAGGTAACGCAGGTATTCTTCGGCCCTGTCTTTGCGTCCG
>JAZOUE010000038.1:0-13289 GCA_045658045.1 Candidatus Enterousia sp. | reverse complement strand
CATTCTTACAGACCCAGTTGCATGGAAAATTGCAGTTTTATTTTCTGTTTCAATATCCACAGCAACAGAGTCAAATTCAGCATTACACATCTGACATGCAATTGTACGCTTCCAAATCAAATCGTATAATTTTGCTTCGTCCCCTGATAAACCAGTTGCAGGTTTTTCAAAGTGGGTTGGACGAATTGCTTCGTGTGCTTCTTGGGCGTTTTTAGATTTTGTTGCATAAATATTAGGTTTACTTGGTACAAAGTTACTGCCATATTCGCGTTCAATAAAACCACGAATTTCATTTACTGCGTCTGCATTCAGATTTGTTGCGTCAGTACGCATATAAGTAATTAAACCTTGTTCATACAGTTTTTGTGCTGCACTCATTGTGCGTTTTGATGCAAAGTATAATTTACGTGCCGCTTCCTGTTGTAATGTAGATGTTGTAAACGGTGCTGCTGGTTTTCGCAGTGTTTTCTTTTTATCAATATTTATAACAGATGCATTTATTTCAGGATTACCAATTACAGATAATATTTCATCAATTTGGTTTTTATTTTCAATGGTCATTTTTTCAATTTTTTTGCCATTAAATTTTGATAATCCAGCCTTAAACTCATTATTCTGTGCATTGCATTTGGCATCCAGACTCCAATACTCAACAGGTGTAAAAGATTCAATTTCTTTTTCCCTGTCAACCACCAGTTTAACAGCCACAGATTGTACACGACCGGCAGATTTACCAAGATTTCTGCGCCACAGTAACGGTGAAATACCAAAACCAATTAAATAATCCAATGCGCGTCTAACCAGATATGCATCAACCAAACTTTGGTCAATTTCGCGTGGATTTTCAATTGCGGCTTGTACTGCTTTTTTTGTAATTTCATGGAAAGCAACACGAAAAACTTTTTTATCTTTCAGTAATTTTTTATTTTGCAAAATATCCAGCAAATGCCATGCAATTGCTTCTCCTTCGCGGTCAGGGTCGCTTGCCAGATATACAGCATCTGCTTTTTTTAATTCATCTGTAATCAGTTTAATTTGTTTTTCTTTGCCAGGCATAATTTGCCATTTCATTGCAAAGTTATTATTTGTATCAACACTGCCATTTTCTGGAACCAAGTCACGCACATGACCCACCGATGCGATAACACGCCAACCATTACCCAGATATTTTTCAATAGTTTTTGCTTTTGATGGTGATTCCACGATAAGTAAATTCATAACCCTAGCTTCCTTTGGCAGATAATTGTTGATCTTTGTGTATATGTGCATTTTGGCATAAACCGAATCCAAACATCAGTGATAACAAACTGCTGCCACCAAAAGACATCAACGGCAACGGCACACCAACAGTTGGCAGTAAACCCAAAACCATAGAGATATTTATAAAATAATAAACAAAAAAGTTCAACATAAAACCAAAACATATTAGCTGACCAAACCTGTTTCGGCACATTTTTGCGGCCCAAAACAATATGATAACAATCCAAGTATATATCAATAATAATCCAAACGCACCGATAAAACCAAACTCTTCACCCAGCATAGTGAATATAAAATCAGTTTGTTTTTCTGGTAGGAAAGATTGTTGTGATTGTGAACCTTTCATATAACCTTTGCCTGTGATACCACCGCTGCCGAACGCAATTTTTGCCTGATTTATTTGATAACCTGTACCTTGAATATCGCCATCCGGATTTAAAAAAGTTATAATACGCCCACGTTGATAGTCATGCAGACCGCCAAACCAAATCACTGGTGCCGCCATCAGTCCCAAGATTGCTGCGATAATAAACCATTTTTTATTTGCACCAACAATATAGAACATACCAACTGTAATCATCCCCAGTGATAACGCAGTACCCAAGTCTGGTTGTGCGACAATCAAACCAAATGGAACCAGTAACATCATCATTGGTGCTATATAGTTTTTAAACTGACCCAGCTCTACAGAATTAAACCATGCAAAATATCGCGCCAAAGCCAACACAAGTGCAATTTTAATTAGTTCTGATGGTTGTATATGAATAAATCCCAGATTTAACCACCTTTGTGCACCCATACCTGTATGCCCAACAAAAGTAACCAAAACAATCATAATCAGTGCGACCGCATAAATCATATATGCAGACTTTACCCAGGTTTTTATATTTGTAAACGCAGCAACAAAGAAAACAGTAAATCCCAGTATAATTTTCATCAATTGTGATAATGCAAATGGTCGCCAGTTTCCACCACCTGCAGAATACAAAACAACAATAGATATAGTTAAAACCATACACATTGGCACAAACAAACCCCATGAAAAACGCGACAGTTTTTCAGGAAAAGTCATCATATTTGCATTAGATACGCGTATTTGTTTTGCCATATTACTTTAATAATTCCTTTATTACTTTTGATGCAGTTCTGGCTGCTGGTGTACTGGAACCAACATGTTCTGCGATTACACAAATTGCATATTTTGGTTTATCTACTGGGGCATATCCAACAAACAGACCATGGTTTCGCATACTCCATTTTAATTGTTCGTTTGTCAGAACACCACTTTGACGTTCTTTTTTTGAAATACTGCGAACCTGTGAAGTTCCTGTTTTACCGCCCATACGTTTACCATTTACATTTACTGCGCTGCCTGCGGCGGTACCACCTTTTTTAAGAACTTCTTCCAGTCCTTGTTGAACAATTTTAATATTCTTCTGTTGTAACCCTAAATTTTTAAATTTAGTTTTTTTACCGTCATCAATCAGTCGTGGAACAACAACTTTATTTGATGTCGCGCGTGCTGTCATCACCGCCAGTTGTAGACAGTTAGTAAGAATAAATCCCTGCCCGATTCCAGAAATAATTGTATCACCATGAACCCATCTGGCACCGATATTTTTTTCTTTCCAATATCTGTCCGGAATAACACCGCCCATTTCGCGTGCCAAGACATCATCCATATATTTTTCAGTCAGTCCCAGTTTAATTGCCATTTCTTTGATTGCATCAATACCAATACGCAATGCAATCTGATAGAAATATATATCGCAAGAATGTTTTAATGCACCAACCAAGTCAACATTGCCATGCCCTTTGTCTTCCCAACAGTGGTATCTTCTGTCGCCATAATCCCAATATCCTGGGCAAAATATTTTTTCATTTGGTGTTATTGCACCAGATTCAAGTCCAGCCAGTGCCACAACAATTTTAAATGTTGAACCTGGGGGATATAAACCTTCAATAGCCTTGTTCATAAATGGTTTTGCAATATCTTGGCGCAGTCCGTTTATATATTCTTCGGCATCGTCTTGTCTGAACATATTTGGGTCAAAACTGGGGACAGATACCATTGATAAAATATCACCTGTTTCAATATCCAAAACAACACCACATCCAGACCGATGTTGTAATAATTCATCGTACATTATGCGTTGAATATTATCATCAATAGTTGTTTTAATATCATTACCAATAGTTGGTGATATATATTGTGTTTTATCTTCGCCTGTAACGCGTCCAACAGCATTTGTAATTAAAACAGTCTGTCCAGATTTACCTTTGATATCATTATCAAAACGCTTTTCCAGACCTGTGATACCAGTCGTAAAAAAAGGATTATTTTGTACAGATTTTGAAGGTTCACCAACATATCCAAAAATCTGTGCGCCTGCAGCCCCGACTTCATATACACGCGCATAACCACTTTCTACATGCAGTCCAGACAGATTTTTTGCTTGAACTTTGGCCAGCGTATTCCAGTCTGTATTTTCACTGACCAGTACAGGTTGAAATTTTGGTTGTTTTTTTATTTTAGCTTTGATTTTTTCTATCTTTTTTGGTCGCAGTTTTAAATCGTGTGCCACAGTATCAACCAAACTATCTATATCTTTTGCTTCTTCTGGAATAATATATATACGATATATTGGCATATCGCGTGATATAGGCGTATTATTTCGTGATAAGATTTTTCCGCGTTCAGGCATATTTATCTGAATTCTGAAAGAATTATTTTCACTTTTTCTTTTATAGTCTTTATAACTAAATAATTGCATTTGCAGCATACGAATAACCAACACAGATGTCAGTACTGCGCCACCTGTTAAAAATAATGCGCTGCGTCTATCAAAGGTGCGTGAAACTTCTGTATCAATCATGATGCACCCTTTGTATTAAATTAGTTATTGGAATATATAACAGGCAAGACCATAAAAACAGCCATATACCAGATATAAATGTTAAAAATGTAAAGTTTGTAATTGTCTGAATAAAAATACAAATTCCAATAAATACCATAAATGCCAGTATTCCATTCATATCCATACGCGTAACATCAATTATATTTTGAAAACTATTTATCGCGTAAAATAGGCAATACATTACAATCCAAAAACAAACTGTTTCAAACTTGTAATCAATAACCAAGCACATTAAAACAGAAAATATTGGAAACCATGATACAGGCCGAACAAAAGAACAAAAAAAGATTGGTATAATTGCCAATATGCCGGCTGGATTCCAGAAAGAAACAGATAATCTCCATAACCCCACTGTCAATAAAAATGGGAAAGAAATCCGTAAAAAATCAATCAACTTTTCTTTCATTTATATTCGTTTTTTACTGTATCAAACTTTTGAACAATAACGCGTGATAATTCAGATATTTTTTTAACTTTTACATCTGTTTTATCAACAATTTCACCAACCATCAAACCCGCAGGTAAAACCCCAGAAATATTACTTGTAATAATTTTAATACCGTTCGTAGGTTGAAATTCAGGGTCGCTGAAAAATCCAATTGTTGGATATGCAGAACCATTTCCAGCCATAAATCCATATACTTCGGACCCAACAACACGCACAGCAATATTTGTATCGACATCTGTCAGTGCGCGTACACGTGAAAAGTTTTCTGCAACATCAATAATAATTCCAACCAAATACATATCAGTACTGGTAACAACCATACCAGATTCAAGATTGTCTTTTGCGCCACGGTTTATAATATATGTGTGATGTCCCAGAATTTTATTATCTGAAACAACATCTGCAATAACAGAATCACGCGGTTGTGAAGATATAATATTTAATTCACGGTTTAACTTTTTATTTTCTGCAAACGCAATATCACATGCGTTTTTATTTGCCAATGCATCATCCAGACGGGAACGCAGTTCTTCATTTTCTGCGCGCAGACTGGATAATTCAGAAACATTATCAATTGTATTACCAATAACGCGAATTGGCCATGTAATAACATCCCCAACAAACTGTGCCACAGGTACAACAATATGTGACAAAGCATTCATAAGTTTATAGTCAGGTTTTGCTACCATAATATAAATAAATAGTACAGGCAAAACAGCGGCAGAAAGGACTGCCTTGACCATTGGATATATTTTGGAAGATAGTTTTGTTTGGCTCATTTGTTTCCTAACTTTACAGTTAAAAAATCAGATATTCAATAAAAACTTGATTTTTCATTTATTTCTGCCAAAATACAGACGGTCGAAATGGCAAGGCATTGCCATCAGACCGTGAAAAACACTTAAATAAGAGGATATAAAATGCCAAAATTAAAGACAAAGTCATACTTGAAAAAGCGTGCGTCTATGACCGCAACCGGCAAAATCCGTGTTGCTCGCAACTCTCACAAGAAACTGTTGCGTAAAAAATCTGCTCGTGCAAACAAAGCGGGTGCAAAACCACAGTACTTAAACGATAACATGGTCGGACAGGCAAAAATCCTGGCCCCATATGGTTTGAAATAATAAGGGGGTCTGGTCATGGCAAGAGTAAAACGCGGAACAACCGTAAAACAAAAACATAACAAGATTTTGGCGCGCGCCAAAGGTTATTTGGGCCGTCATCATTCAACATATCGTGCAGCACGCGAAAAAACAGAAAAAGCAGGACAGTATGCATATCGCGATCGTCGTGTTAAAAAACGCGAATTTCGTGGTTTGTGGATTGTTCGTATCAATGCAGCTGTACGTGCAAATGGTATGACATACAGCCAATTCATGAATGGCTTAAAGAAAGCAGGCGTTGCACTGGACCGCAAGGTCTTGGCTGAAATGGCATATGCAGGCGATGCTAACTTTGCCGCATTGGTTGAAACAGCAAAACGATTTATCACTGCCGAATCTAAATAATACCTTGTCGGCAGGTATATCTTTTGTAATAATAAAAGCCGTCAAATGACGGCTTTTGTTTTTTTGATAAAACGTTATATAGGGTAAAAGTTATGCAAGAAAAAATAAAAAATATAAATACATTGGAAGAGTTGCAGGCATTGTACACAGAAACATACGGTAAAAACGGTACAATGACGGCACGATTAAAAGAAATGAAAAATCTGGATAATGATGCGCGTGCGGCATTAAATCTGGAAAATCAGGCGTTGCGTGAATTATTCAAGGTGCGCCAGACAGAAATTGAAAATGCAGTTTTGATGGCATCTTTGGAAAAAGAAAAAATGGATGTGTCGCTAAATCCGATGCCAGAAAATCGTGGTACATTACACCCATTGACACAAAGTCTGTCTGAAATCTCAGAAATTTTAGAATCTTTTGGTTATAAAAGATACACGGGTCCAGAAATCGAAGATGATTGGCATAACTTTACTGCATTAAATACACCAATGCACCACCCTGCCCGTGATATGCAAGACAGTTTCTTTTTGGAAAATGGTAATGTTTTGCGTACCCAGACATCTGCAATTCAAATTCGTGCGATGGAATCAGACGGTGTTCCAATTAAAATGTTTGGAATTGGTTCTACTTACCGCAAAGAATGGGATGCAACACATGGCCCAATGTTTGGTCAAATCGAAGGCTTGTATATTGATAAAAATGTAACAATGTCGGATTTATTGGCAGATGTTCGTGCATTCTTGTCAAAATTCTTTGGCCTGGATAATGTAGAACTGCGTATTCGTCCGTCTTTCTTCCCATTTACAGACCCAAGTATCGAAGTAGATATGAAATGGAAAAATGACAAATGGCTGGAACTGATGGGCGCAGGTATGGTTCATCCAAATGTATTGCGCAGTTGTGGTGTAAACCCAGATGAATATCAAGGTTTTGCGTTTGGTTTTGGCTGGGACAGACTTGCGATGTTGAAATACAATCTGCCAGATTTGCGTGATTTGTATAATAATGATGTTCGTTGGTTAAAAAGTGCAGGATTCTAAAACGGGGGTATAATTATGAAGTGGACTTATGATTGGTTAAAAGAATATTTAAACACAGATGCAGATGTACAAACTGTATCTGATACATTGACCCGTATTGGACTGGAAATAGAAGATGTTCAATCGCCAAAATCGCCAATTGTGGCAAAGATTGTTAAATGCGAACCACACGAAAACAGCGACCATTTACATGTTTTACAGGTTGATGATGGTACTGGTACTTTGCGTCAGGTTGTTTGTGGTGCGCCAAATGCACGTGTTGGTTTAATATCTGCATTGGCAACCCCTGGCTGCGTAATTGGTGGTCATGAAATCCAGTCTGGCAAACTGCGTGGCATATTATCAGATGGTATGATGTGTTCTGGCAAGGAACTAGGAATAAATGATGACCACAGTGGTATTATTGAATTACCATCAGATTCTGTAATTGGTTCTGATGTTTTGGAAACTAAAACAGTTTTTGATGCAGGCATTACACCAAACAGACCTGATTATTTATCTGTTCGTGGAATTGCGCGCGATTTATCTGCAGCCGGTATTGGCGAATATATTAAACCAAATGACACACCGTTCAACAGTGTTTCTGGAAATCGTCAGGTTATATTAAAAACAGACAAATGCCGTGCATATAAAATGATTGAAATACACGGTATAACTGTAAACCCCAGCGATAAAACAATTGCATCAAGACTTGCAGCAATTGGTATAAATCCAAAAAATGCACCTGTTGATGCGACTAATTATATCTGTTATGACATGGCACAACCAATGCATTGCTTTGATGCAGACGAAATTGATGGTGATATTATCGTGCGTCAGGCAAATAATGGTGAAAAGTTTACAGACTTGTTCGGTAACGAACATGAATTGTTGGATACAGATATGGTTATCGCAGATAACACGGGTGTTTTGGCATTGGCTGGTGTAATTGGTGGTGCGCGTGGTTCGTTTACAGAAAATACAAAAAATATTATCTTGGAATCTGCGTACTTTGATTCTGTATCTGTTCGTAAAACTGCAAAAAGACTAGGTATATCAACAGATGCATCTTACAGATATGAACGTGGTATTGACCCAACAATTACAGGCGCAGCTGCAATGAAGGCTGCACAGATAATTATGGACGCATGTGGTGGCGAAATTGTATGCGCGTTTGCAGCTGGAACAGATTCTGCATTTGATATTCAGATTAAATATACACCTGATTATTTCTTGAAAAAGACAGGTGTTGATATGGATGCAGATATTCAGCGTAATATATTGACGGCATTGGGACACAGTGTTGATACAAAAAATCCAAAAGAATGGATTGTTGTTCCACATACATCGCGTGTTGATGTTGTTATCCCAGAAACAATTGTCGCAGATTTATTGCGTATATATGGATACGATAAAATTGCAACAGTTGCAAATCATACTGTTGGCGATATGTGTCATCATGATATGAGCGAGATGAACATAAAAATATTATTGGCATCACGCGGTTTGAATGAATGTCGTTCATTTGGCTTTGGTAATTTGGCAATTGAACAAATGTTATCAGACAAACCAAATATAAAAATTGCAAACCCAATTACTGCAGATTATGACACAATGCGTAATGGTTTGTTGTTTGGCTTATTACATGCTGTATCTAATAATGAAAAGCGTGGATATGCTGATTTAAACTTGTTTGAATTAGGTACTGTATTTGATGGCGATACACCAACACAACAGCATACATCAGTTTGTGTTGTTCGTACAGGTGCCACATCGCCAAAGCATTGGACGCGTCGCAATCGTGATGTTGATATATATGATGTCAAGGCCGACTTAATTGCATTGATGGCGGGTCAACGCTTTACCATATCAACAGAAGACGCACCATTGTGGGCGCATCCATACAGATATGGTGCATTGTATCAAGGCAAAAAGAAAATTGCCGAGTTTGGCGAATTACACCCATCTGTTGCGAAAAAACTGCGTATAAAAACAAACGTTGTTATTGCGATTGTTGATGATATTGAAAACTTACCTGCAAAACGCGGTGGCAAGCAGCCAGTATTATCAGAATTTCAACCAATAACACGCGACTTTGCGTTTATCGTAGATTGTGATATGCCGGCTGAAAAGCTGACATCTGTTGCCAGCAGTGCAGACAGTCGTATAACAAATGTTGTTGTGTTTGATTCATTTGAATTGCCAGACAACAAAAAGTCAGTTGCATTTACAATAACAATCGAACCACGTGATAACATGTCAGATTTAGATTTACAGCAATTGCAATCTACAGTTATTACAGCGGTTGAAAAAAAGTGTAACGCAACAATTCGTGATAAATAAAAATGTTAAAAAATACCGGCAAACGCCGGTGTTTTTTTATTATTTATTTTCTGCCAATTTATTATTTCTTTTACCTATATATGCTTGTTCGCGTTTAATAAGACTGTTTAATTTTTTCATGGCTTTTGTCATGATGATATGTGTTTCAATTAATGTTTCCAAGACTTCATTACGTGTTGGTCTGGCTTGTTCACTATATGGTACGTAATTTGACATAATAAAACCCCTGTGTTTTTTTTTATAAATAAAAAACCGCCAAGAAAATCAAAGCGGTTGGAGGTTAGAAGCTATACTCACAGATATAGTGCGATGTATTCAATATATTTCATCAGCCCTCCAACCGTGGGGTTGGAGATTGTTTCGTCAATCATGACGCTGTGAGAGAAAAAGGGCTTCTATACCCCACACAGATAATTCATCTGTGCGAATAAATTATAATATATAAAAAAATCAGATTCAATAAATTAGTGGTAAGTGGTTGGTGGTTAGTGAATGAATAATTTTTATTATTTATAAATTTTGAATAAAGTATATCTATCTTTAATAACACAACATAACAAAAATCTTGCCACCACTAACCATCACCCACTAAAAAATACCGGCAAACGCCGGTGTTTTTTAATACATTGTTTGCAGAACGTGTTTGTTCTTGTCCAGATTAGATAACATTTTACCACTGCCACATGCAACGCATGCCAATGGGTTATCAACCAAGAATACTGGCAAACCTGTGGCCATACGGATTGCAGTATCTAAACCACGCAACAACGAACCGCCACCTGTCATTGCAATACCAAAGTCAGCAATGTCCGCAGATAATTCTGGTGGTGTCAATTCCAATGCCTGATGCACAGTATTTACAATCTTGGACACTGTTTGTGCTAATGCAGATGCAATCTGTGATTCTGTAACAACCGCTTCGCGTGGGGTGCCAGACATCAAATCACGACCTTTTATCTTCATGGTCAATTCTTTGTCTTTATCTTTTGGTGCGATGGCATTACCAATCTTTTTCTTGATTTCTTCGGCAGTATTTTCACCAATTAACAAATTCTTGGACTTGCGTACAAAGTCAATAATATCAACATCCATCTGGTCGCCAGCAGTACGAACAGCATTTGAATAAACAATACCGCCCAGTGACATAACTGCAACCTCGGTCGTGCCACCACCAATATCTAATACCATTGAACCAATTGGCTTTTCAACTGGCAGACCTGCACCAATCGCAGCAGCTGTTGATTCTTCAACAATATAAACTTTGCGTGCACCAGCTGCATCAGCAGCTTCTTGGATAGCGCGACGTTCCACCTGTGTCGCACATGATGGTACACAAATAATAATCAATGGTGCGGCCAAAGGACTGCGATGATGAACCTTGCGAATAAAGTATTTAATCATTTCTTCGGCAACTTCAAAGTCTGCGATAACACCGTCGCGTAATGGACGAACCGCAGAAATAGTTCCAGGTGTTCGACCGAACATTTGTTTTGCCTCGGTCCCGACAGCCAAGATTTCCTTGCGACCAATCAGGCGATTTTCAGATACCGCAACAACAGACGGTTCGTTTAATACAATCCCACGTCCCTTGACGTAAATCAATGTGTTTGCAGTCCCAAGGTCAATCGCCATGTCTGCAGAAAAGAACTTCATCAGCCAATTATACATATTTAACCCCACATAAATTTTGATTTTTTTGAACTATAAATCACGATAGTCAAAAAATCAAGACATCCACACAAATTTATTTGATTTATCTAATATTATGGTATTATAAGCAGCACTATGATACGAGATACAATTAAAAATCATTCAGACTTTGCCGCAGGGGATAATGACCCAACGGCACGCAGTGCATTTTTTCTGGTACGCGCAAAACCTGCAAAGTATCCTGATGATGCACGTTTTGGTCTGATTGTGACTAAAAAGACTTTTAAACATGCTGTTGACAGAAATCGCGCAAAAAGATTGATACGCGACTGGATTGAACATAATGAAAAAATGATGCGTGATGATTGGGATTATATTTTCGTAATCAGACGCGATATTTTAAATGCAGACCGTGATTCTGGACGCGAAGCCATGCGCAAGGCGTTACATTATCTGCGCAAACAAGAAATCAATGCTTAAAAAATTTGCTGTTTTTATGGTGCGAGTGTATCAATTTGCAATATCACCATTTATTGGTGGCAGGTGTGCATGCAGATTTACACCAACTTGCAGTGAATACACAAAACAAGCAATTGAAAAATATGGTGTGTTGCGTGGCGTATACATGGGAATTAAACGCATTGGACGATGCAGACCTGGTGGCGGTTGTGGATACGACCCTGTGCCTTGACAAAGTAATCTAATGTGGTAGAATTTAATAAATACGAGATAAAACTAAAAGGGATAAAAATGTCTTTTCGTGCAACCGTTGAATCTATGTCTAAAATCATGGACGATATGGGGATTACAGAATTGAACTTGGAACGTCAATTTTTATTTGGTGTTTATCGTAAACATATTCACCTTTCTAAACAACAAGTTGCCGCTGCGGTTACAGTACCTGCAACAGATGTAAAAACAACAACTGCGCATTGTGCAAAAAAAATACAAAATGTAAACGCACTGAAATCACCAATGGTTGGTGTTGTATACTTGGCACCAGAACCAGGTGCAGATACTTTTGTTTCTGTAGGCAGTTCTGTCAAAGCAGGTGATACAGTCGCATTGGTCGAAGCAATGAAAACATTTAACCCAATCAAGGCCGATAAAGACGGTGTTGTCAAAGAAATTTTGGTAACAGATGGGGCTGCGGTTGAATTTGAACAACCTTTAATTGTTATTGAATAAAAAAACTATGCCACAAATAAAAAAAGTTTTAATTGCCAATCGCGGTGAAATTGCACTGCGTATCATTCGTGCATGTCGTGATATGGGCATTCGTACTGTTGCAATATATTCAACTGCAGACAGGGATGCAATGCATGTACAATTGGCTGATGAATCTGTATGTATTGGACCGGCACCTGCACGCGATTCTTATTTGAATGAGTCTGCTATATTGACTGCGGCGTTACTTACAAACGCAGACGCAATTCACCCAGGTTATGGATTCTTGTCTGAACGCGCAGACTTTGCACACAAGGTTGAACAACATGGTATGATTTGGATTGGACCTTCGCCAGAAATGATTACAAAAATGGGCGACAAGGTTAATGCTAAAAAGACCGCAATTGAATGTGGTTTGCCAGTCGTTCCTGGTTCTGATGGCGAATTAAATTCATTAGAACACGCATTAGAAGTTGCAGAACAAATTGGTTATCCTGTTATGTTAAAAGCATCTGCGGGTGGTGGCGGTCGTGGTATGCGACCTGTTATGAATGTGTCAGAGATGGCAGAGGCATATCAGCTGACCAAGAACGAATCTAAATCTGCATTCGGTGATGATACACTGTATATGGAAAAGCTGTTGTTACATCCACGCCATATTGAATTTCAGGTCTTGGGTGATAAACATGGCAATGTTGTAATCTTTGGCGAACGTGATTGTTCACTGCAAAGACGCAATCAAAAGGTTATGGAAGAATGCCCAGCCGCAGCATTATCACAAAAACAACGCGATGATATGATTGAAATTTGTAAATCTGCTGCGAAAAAGATGGGTTATACAAATGCTGGTACTTTTGAATTTATGTTCGAAGACGGTAAATTCTATTTCTTGGAAATGAACACCAGATTACAGGTTGAACATCCTGTAACAGAAATGGTTTATGGTGTTGACTTGGTTCGCGAACAGATTCGTATT
>JAZOUE010000037.1:0-5176 GCA_045658045.1 Candidatus Enterousia sp. | reverse complement strand
AGAATCTGTATCAAAAACATAGTCTGATTTAACATCATGCATCAGGTCATTAAACTTTAACGCCGCCAATGCGACCATTTCAACGGTTTCATCTGGTAAATTCTTGCCAGATTCCGTCGCGCGACGACGCACAGAATCTGCAACCATATCAACCATATTGTGCAGACTTGGGACATTCCCGTCACGGGTTTTGAACGGCTTGCCATCGGCACCAGTAATTGTACCAAACCCAATATGTTGCAAACGCGCAGTATCAATCCCAGCCAAACGCGCAGCACGGAACACCTGTGTAAAGTGCAAGTTTTGACGACTGTCTGTAAAATAGATTATATCGTCTGGATTATCTGTTGTTGTACGGTAATATATTGCCGACAAATCAGCCGCCGCATATGTCTGGGCACCGGTACTGGAACGCCATAATACTGGCGGCATTGGCGCAGTATCTTCGTCTGTTTTCACAGGAATAATATCTGCCCCGTCGTCATGAACAATCAGATTCTTTTCATCCAATATTTTTTGTACATGTGGAACATACGCCGCAACCAGTTTTTCCCCCTTGTTTTCATCAAAAGGCAAGATATTCAATCTGACTAAAATATCATCAATCTGTGACAAAGACATTGGCGCAAATTCATTATAAATCGTGTTATATTCCGGATTTCCACTTTGCAATTCCACAGTAACCTGTTGCGCATGTTTTAACCATGCTTCGTCTTCTTTGGCGCGTGCGGTTGATGCAGGATACATTACATTGATATCATCTGCATTTTTTGGCATACCGTTTTCCAAAATCCATGCGATAATCAGCCCCATCGGACGCCCCCAGTCGCCCATATGGTTATAAGACTTGGTCTTGTGTCCTAGATGTCTGGCGATACGATTAAATGTGTCGCCAACCACAGTTGTACGCAAATGCCCGATATGCAGTGCCTTGCCGATATTATAGCTGCCGTAATCCATATCGATTTGCAGTTGTTTTTTATCTTCGCAATAGCCTGTGGTGTATTTATCTGTATTTATCAAGAAATCATCTTTCAATTTAATATTGATAAACCCGGGACCTGCAACACTGACATTTTCAACGAACGCCAGTTCTGATAATTTTGGTAAAATCATATCTGCGATATCACGTGGCGATTTTTTCAACGCCTTGACCAACATCATCGCAACATTTGTTGAATAGTCGCCAAAGGTGCGTATTTTTGGCACCTCGACCGCGATTGAATTGATAACATCCGGTGTCAAGACATCCTGAAACGCGTCAATTTCTTGAATCTTGGACTTTATACTATCAGAAATAAAATTATAGATATTCATATTAAACCTCGCATAAATTGCACAGATGATACACTATATTTTTCACATATTCAACAAGGAAAAACAACGACAAATTTATCTGATTTTTTCATACTGTGATTTGATTAAATCTTTACACGATTCCATAAACCAAGAAAATTCAACCTTGTCTTCCACCGATGGAATTAACAATGCACCTTTCATCATATCAATTGGTGGCCGCCAATTTGCGGCATATACACCATATCCATGTCCACCAGTTTCATAAAATGTATACATCATACGAATATCAAATGAATTTCGTTCATTTTCTGAAAAAACTAATCTACGAAACATTGCAGGATGGGCCACGCAGAACAGAATCTTTTCGGGACACAAAACATCTTCTGCTTTTTTAATCTTGATATACGTTTCATACAAACAATAATCTGATATTTGTTCTGTGTTACAGTTTTTAGCGGAATAAGCCAATGTAATATCTGTTTGAATATTTGCCATTTCAAGGGCTTCTATGATTTGATATATTTTGTACCCATGTTTTAAAATTTCATCGGCAGAAGCATAACAAGAACTATTACCAATAATCATAATTTTTTGAACACGTGATGGCAACGCATGATGATTTAATGTGTGCATGTGACGCATACAATCTGGCATTCCAGACAAATAACGGCCAATATTTACAGAACCGCCTGCAACACTATATTCGGTTTGAATATCGTAATTTTGCATAAATGTTTCATGCGTCGGTAAATCTAGTTTTTCAAATTGTTGTATTTTACTTACACCTTCGGTCCAGCCATAACGTGCCAAATTCACTGCATCTTGAAAGGTCCAGGTATGTGTAAATTCATAAGTCTTGTCACTAATTCTGTGTGAGGCGCGTCTGTATTCTTTGCCGGGCCAATCGACCCAATTTAAAAATTGTTCCCATTCGTAAAATTTCTGTATTCGCCGATATTGTTGATTGGTTCTTATGATTTCAGGTTCCCAATCTTTATCTGTTTTTTGTATTTGTTCTGTGCCTGCAATATGTACTTTTTTACCGTCACCATTACCACCAATGCCAGACTGCGGAATATAGAAATCCCCCAAATGCCCAATAGACCCAAGATGTTCTTGCATCCAATTCATTATCTTGTATTACCGCATAATTTATCAGCATCTGCCATTGACATACCCTTGAATACAACCATTTTTTCAACTGCATCACGTGGCAAACCAATGTTTAACAATTTATCGCCATGTAATACAGCACGTGTACCAACAACGACTTTCATATCCAGTTTTTCTGCATTTTTACGAACAGAATGAACCCATGCCAACCATTCTTTATTTGAACACAATCTTTCTTCCAGTTGCGTGTCATAATCGGTATAGACCATTACAAACCTGTCAAGTGTCGCAGCATCCAATGGATTACGCCCAACATATTTTATATTCGCACCTGTGCCATACGTATTACCAGATGCAGTCAAAATAAATCTTGGATGTTTTTGAACAATTTTATCAGGGAACATGTATTTATCCTGACTCATTGCATTGTTTATGACAGTCATAACATTTGGATTTCCGGCATCTATTTCTTCAAAACTGAAAATACCGCCATGTTCATACGCCTGTCTAAACGCAGAAGAAACATATTTACCATTTGCATCATTATAACCAATGATATTGTAATCACTGGTCAAAGCGTTCACAGACATCGGATAAAAATCTAAATCCATCGCATTTGCAACCTGTGCCAAAATTGTTGATTTTCCACTGCCCGCAGGACCAACCAAGAACGGCGAACACCCAGCCGCAATCACACGATAAACTGTTTCAAAACAAATATGCTGTGTCGCATAATCAACATCTATTTTTGTATCCAGCGACTTACGAACGACGGCATCTTGTATCTGTCCAAGACGTCCTTTGGTTAAAGTAACCTCTTTTTCCAGATTATCTAGTTGTTGCCCTATTTTGTATTTTTTATTATCAAATTCTTCCACCGCTTTGATAACGCTATCTACCTTGCCACTTTTTTTCAACTGCAAAAAACAATACAAAGAATCAAATAACCCCATTTTTTATACCCCATATAACTCTTGAAAAAAACAATAACACACAAAATTTTATTGTCAAGCAAACAATAGATAAAACAGTCAATCAGTGTTCTTGCATATACAGTAAATAATCATATTAAATACAATTGATTTATTTTTTCAAATTTACTTTAATACCCCTTACGAAAAGACGAAGGAAATATAAACATGAACAAAATCATTGGTCTGTCCACAAAACAAGTCCTTGCAAACCGCAACAAATACGGTATCAACCAAATGCCACGCCCAAAACAGAAAACAATTTGGAACTTTCTGGGCGAAGTTTTTTCAGACAAATTAAATATCGTTTTATTGATAATGGCACTGATATTTGTGGTTCTGGGCGCCATCGGTTATGGCAGCATTTCCGAAGCCATCGGAATCGGTATTGTTCTGGTTGTTGTTGCCGTTACAACAGTATGCACAAAAATAAAAAGCCAGCGCAGTGCCGAAGAACTGTATCAAAAATCATCGCGCCAAAGTGTAACCGTCATCCGAAACGGAAAACCAATACAAATTGACAGCACCCAGGTTGTATATGACGATATTGTCGTTTTACGTTCTGGCGAAAAAATCTGCGCAGACGGCTATATCATTCATGGAGAAATAGAAGTGAACAATTCTATTTTAAATGGCGAAAGCGTCGAAGTTAAAAAGACCCCCGTCCCCAGCAAATATATCTATAACCAAAGTGCAACAATAACATCTGATGACTACACAGACGCACACAGCGTATTTGCCGGAACAACTGTTGTCAGTGGCAAAGGATATATGCGTGTTGTACGTATTGGCGCAAACACAGAAAACGCAAAAATAATGTCATCACTGTATGCAATAGATGAACTTAAAACGACACTACAAATCCAACTGGACAACATCGCCACCATTATCAGCAAACTGGGGTCTGTGTGTGCGCTGATAATATTCGCAGTATTACTGATAACGAATATGTACGCGACTGGATTTGTCTTGGACGCGTCATTTGTGTATATATTTTTCAGCTCGCTAACTGTTGCGTTAACAATATTTGTTGCCGCAGTTCCCGAAGGTCTGCCATTTATCATCGGTATTATTACCAGTCAAAATGTAAACAGAATGATAAAGTCAAACATATTGGCAAAAAATCCACACAAAATCCCCGAATCTGGCAACATCCAACTGTTATGCACCGACAAAACAGGAACATTAACCAAAGGATTCTTACAACCTGTGCATAATTTTTCTGGTGACGGCACAGATATCGGCTTTAACCAAGACGACAAAAACGCCATAAAAAACTACTTTTTTACAAGTCTTGCATTAACCTGTGACTGTACATTTGACGCGCAAAATAAAATTGTTGGTGGGAACATGACTTGTCGTGCGCTATTTATGGCGATTAAAAAGATTTCAAAATATATAATAAACCTGCAAAAAAAGAATCCTGTATCAGACAGAATTGTATTTGACAGCGCACGCAAGTTTTCCGCAGTACGCACATCTGGCACGCAACCATTATGTTATTATATGGGCGCACCAGAAATCATCTTGGCACACGCAAAAAATTATATAGACGCAAATGGCAAAACGCACACACTGGACAAGGAAAAAATTCAAGACTTAATACACCAAAACGCCAAACAAGCCATGCGCCTTGTCACTGTTGCATTCAGTCACAGCTGGGTAAAAAAAGACGCAATTCCAAACGATTTGACGTTTGTTACAATGATTACGATGCGTGACCAGGTTCGCCCAGGCGTAAACAGCGTTATCAGAACAATGTCTAAATCAGGCGTACAAGTTATGATGATAAC
>JAZOUE010000036.1:0-3442 GCA_045658045.1 Candidatus Enterousia sp. | reverse complement strand
CCACAGCTAATATTTTGGCAGGCGGCACAACCGCAGCCGGTTTGACATCAACAATCTTTAATGCAACACAAATTTCAACTATTAAACGTGCTGCAACCGTTGCTGACGAATGCGAAGAGGCGCTTAGACAATGAAAAACTTATTCTTTATATTTTTATTTTCACTCTGCACAAGCTTTGCAAATGCAGAAATAATTAAAGATATGAACACCCCGATAAATTGGAGCACGTACGCTATTTACACGGCATTAGAAGAGATAACAACCGAAAAAAAATACTCTACAGAACATTTAAATGATGCTTTTTATATTATAAACACATATTTTAAGTCTCCTGCATCGGCAACAGAATTGTGCCAAGCATATATTAGCGGATTTTACAATCTAAAAAGTTTGCCACCGACCGGTTGCGCAGAATTTATTTCAACTGTAATTGAAAAACACAACCAGTATGCCCACGCTGTGCAAAAACTGAAAACAATAACAATGCAGGAACCATACCAAGACACATATTGGGATAAACATCTATTAGACAAAGCTTGCTTTAACGCAATAGAAAACATAGTAAATTCTGTCCAAGATCAAATAGAAGCAAAATATATCAAACAATATACAATGGCAGAAACTTTAAACGCCAATTCAGAACATGTTTGCAAAATACTTAACAATCACTTAGACAAATATACAGAAACGGATAAAACTATTCATATTTCAGTATATAACATGTTTGACACATGTAATACTGCATATAAGAATAACAGATTATTTAATACCGACATCATTTACGATTTCTGTTATGAGTTTATAGAAAGCTATACAGATATACAAAACCAACAGATTGAATCAGGCGCATATAATAATGTTGAAGCGATAGTAAACAACTTAAATCATTCTGATATCAATAAAAAATCAGACAACGGCTATCAACGGCTGTCCACTGAATCCAATGAAACGATAAAAAAAATACAAACCATACTATCAGAGTTGCAACAGTTAAGTACTATTTACAACGATCCAAATGTTGCAGACGAAGTAAATGCTATTGAAGCGAAATTATCTTATCAAGGCTTGACAAACAATGATATAGAAGAAATACTAAATAATGCTATTATCCTAGAAAACAGAACAATTCTTAGCATAGTAACAAACATACTTGATTTCGGTTTATCAGACGACACAAGGGGTATAATACAACCCTACAAGGCTAGCCAATGGCGAAACTTTGAAAATGAACGCGACAAATACATAGAATATATAGCCAATATGCCCTTGTCCACTATGCTAAACTATACATTTCAAGAAAAACAAGAACTTATAACCAATGCGGAAAAAATAATTCAAGACATGAAAGATCTGGCCAGCCAGATAATAAAGTCTGAATTATCAAAAACGATGCAAAAATAACTGCCCAAATGGGAGGTTAGTTTATTGTTATTCTTTTAAAGACTTTTTTCGACCTAAATTTATGATATAATGTTCGTCAAGAGGACTCTTATGCGACAAATATCAACTATATTTACTATTATGATTTTTACAACAACTGCATTCTTTGCCGACATAGACATACTGCGTTTAGAACTGTAAACATCCAAAACAGCACTGAATTCCGCATTAAACGCGACACGCGACGCATGCCTTGGAATTTCAGAAGACTTAAATCATTAAAAAAACCAGATACAAGAATGTTATCACAAAAAAACAAAGCCTCAAGTCTTTCATAATTAAAAAAAATGTGATATAATACCTCTTATGAGAATATCAATAGAAACAATTAACAAGTTCCATCATGCACGAACACAGGCACATATTGATTGCTTGAATTATCATGCGTCTTTACTGGGCTATCATTTTCCAGAACACGATAACGATAAACATTCTGGTCCAATGATGATTGGTTATTCTTATAAAAACTATAACAGATATCATCCTGAATACAATATTCCGGAAACAAATATGGAATTATTCAGAAATATGCGTGACGAACATCATATATCGCAAATGCATCATCTGGAACACTATAGCGATGTTTCAGAAATTAGCGACATAACATTGATTGAAATGGTCTGCGATTGGTTCAGTGCCAGTTTTGAACAAAGATATCTGACCCACGAAGACCCTGATGATTTAACCGTGCAAAAATGGTTTGATACACAGTTGCGTCACAATCCGAAATACAACTGGTCGAAACAACAAATTGATTTAATCTGCTCTACTATTGACTTCCTTGAAATGTATGCCAATTATGATGAAGTTATGAAAATATGGCAACCTTTATTGTCAATGTAAACAGCAAAGGTTCCTAGTGCAATTTTCCCCGATATATAAATAATTTTATCAAAGGAGGAATACACCATGAATAAAATGTTTTTTATTGCAACATTGACTGTATGTCTGGGGCTGATGCAATCGGCCGATGCATGTACAGGTATAACACTAAAATCATCTGATAATGCGACTGTTGTTGCGCGAACAATGGATTGGTCTCGTGCTGAAAACAACAATATGTATGTGATTGTTCCGCGTGGTCATAATCAACAATCATTACTGCCAGACGGCACAATGAATGGGTTGAATTTTGTATCACTGTATGGATATGCTGGGTTGGCTGCCGCAGAACCAGAATTCATAATTGACGGTACAAACGAAGCAGGTCTGTCTGCCGCCCTGTTCTATTTTCCGAACTATGGCGAATATGTCGAATACAACGAAAAAAGCAAAGACATATCACTGGCTGATTTCCAGGTTGTATCATGGATTCTGTCACGATTTGCCACTATTGACCAAGTCAAGGCAGCAATCAACGACGTTCGCATTATCAATGTTGACCCAACCGCATCAACTGTACACTGGCGAATAACAGAACCAAACGGCCGCCAAGTCGTCTTGGAATTTGTTGACGGCAAACCAAACTTTTACGAAAACGAAATTGGTGTCCTGACTAATTCCCCTGGCTTTCCATGGCATATGACAAACCTGAACACATATGTCAACCTGCACCCAGGAACTGCCGGCCCAACAAAATTCGGTCCAATAACACTGCGCGCATTTGGTTCGGGGTCTGGATTACATGGTCTGCCAGGCGACTTTACCCCACCATCACGTTTTGTTCGCGCAGCATTTTTGAAAACATTCGCACTGGAACAAGAATCTGGCGAAAAATCTGTGGAACAGGCATTTCATATCTTGAACAATGTTGATGTTCCATCTGGTGTTCAATTCGCAGTCGGCAAATCACCAACAGATATGCCAGCTGCAACACAATGGACAGTTGCCACAGACCTGAAAAACAAACAGATATATTATCACACGATGTACAATCGAACGATTCGCAATCTTGACATGAACAAAATTGATTTTGCAACCGTTCCATTTCAATATCATCCACTGGACACAGAAAAACAACAAACAATATTTTCTGTAAAAGTTGACTAAATAAACACAGCA
>JAZOUE010000035.1:0-2021 GCA_045658045.1 Candidatus Enterousia sp. | reverse complement strand
TGTGGTTGTTGAGTAGCCATGATACTAGCTGCCTCACCTGAAAATCCCATTTGTTCATACTGTTTTGCCAAAATTCTACGTTTTTTATCTTCCTGCGCCAACTCTTCCAAGCCAACTGGGTCAGACACCAACTTCACTACTTTTTTAGTATCTTGGTTCATTATCTGCGATGCAATAGTCTTTTTGTCGTTTTGCCCATTGTTGCCGCTGTTATTATGCTTGCGCGCACTATCCGGATGCTTTCCAAACAGAATATCAATGTACGGGAAAGTCAGCTTATTTACCGCTTCTATCATGTCTTGGCTTGCATTATCGTAATTCATATTGGTGTACACGCTGACCGAAAGCCCCTGCCCAGAATGCGCCTGACCTGCAATAGCTTCACATGCTGTTTTTCCCGCGCGATTCATGTTAGAAGTATAGAAAGAATGCTTGAGTGAGTGTACGTCTTGCATAAAATTACAATCTTTGAACCCAGCAATCAGAAATAACTTATTCAAATTTTCGTTCGCTGTCTTTACCCTGAATCCGGCTTTATTCTTATTTTGCACAATCTTTTCAAACAGAAACGCGTCGGCACCAAATTTCTTCAACTGCGCCTTTACAAATTCACTAAAACCCAATGAATGTAAAATGTTCGCGATAGGCACTTTGCGTTCGGCGCCTTCTGTTTTTAGCTTTTTCTGGATTTCACGCACATCCCCAGATTTTATCAGCTTCTGGTCTCTATGTATCCAAATAAGGTTTTCTTTCAGATATATATCGCGCAAACGCAAGGTCGCAATCGCATTGGCCCGTGCACCAGTAAACAATAACAACAAAATCATATAATAGTAATGCTCAAAGTTATCTCGGACATGAACAAGATTTGCGCGCACATTTTTATATTTTTCGTCTGCAATCGCATCATTAATCGTGCGATAAACCCCATTTTTCATTTCATACATCGTTGTAAACAGGGTTTTGAACTTTTCTTCCCCAAAAGCCCTGCGTTCAACCGCCGGCTTGAAACCTGCCAAATCCACATCCCCCATTTCTTCAAAGATGTGCCCTTTAGATTCAATGACCTTTTGCTTTCTTGCTTCATTTACAACACGCTTCAAAACCTTTATCGTTTCTTGCACATATTTTTTTGATGGCACTTCACCTTTATGTGCGCCTTTTTCAAAACGATATGCTTCTAAACGTCTAATTGCGGCATGTATCATCAATGGGTCTTGTTCCAAATCTTCAAGATAAGTGCTATCCATATTATCCATAAGATTCTGCAACCGTTTTGTGTCGCGGTCATATTGTGCATTTGGCTTATGTCTCATTTTATTAGTCCAAAAGTCCATTGCATTTGTTTTTACATTGTTTTTCTTGATATTTTGTTTCACGTTAGTAGTTCCTGCCATATCATTTCTCCTTTTATCGCAGGTTATGGGGGCACTAACTTCTGGCCCTGTTATTATATAAGAACTGTTTTGTGAAACGTGTTTTGAAAAACAAACAAAAATTTTTTTATTTTTTTGCAAATTTTTTTTGGGTGCCCCAACATTAAATTCTGCATCCAGTATCTGCCGGACAAGATAGCGCGCCAAATCAGGGTCGCTGGTATGCAATGAACGCAGGTATCGTTTTCCTTTTATCATGCGCCGAAAATAGAAAATTCCATTGCGTAAACACAGATTCCTTGTGTAAGTGGGGGCCAAATTATTTGATGTAAAAGTGGTATCAAAATTGGATAAAAAAAGAGCCGTTTTCATTAGTTTTCCGCTGAAAACCACAGAAACGGCCCCATACAAATATTTCTGGTCGGGGCGAAAGGATTCGAACCTTCGACATCTTGGTCCCAAACCAAGCACTCTACCAGACTGAGCTACACCCCGAAACGAAGTCTATTATAACAGCATTTTTTTCAATTGCAAATTTATTTTTATACTTGTATGACTTTGTTATTTTTTCTATTATACACATGAAATGAGAAGGATGTTTTTCTGTTTTATCGCTTTATTTTGTACACTCAGCGCCGCTGACGC
>JAZOUE010000034.1:0-8683 GCA_045658045.1 Candidatus Enterousia sp. | reverse complement strand
TTATTTTTGATTTACTTTTGTTAAACCCGCAAGTATTCGTTTGCGTTTTTCCATTTCACGAATAAAGTCGGAGGCCAAAGCGGTCTTTAGGAAGACAAATGTCTTAGCCAACTCCTTGGCTCACAGAACGACATGGCTACGATCCGACTTGTCGGGGCATTTTTTATTTTTGATTTACTTTTGTTAAACCCGCAAGTATTCGTTTGCGTTTTTCCATTTCACGAATAAAGTCGCGTTTAGTTGCGTGATTTAAACGATCCAAGAAATATCTCTTGTCCGATTCTTCTTTGTAGCCATCGCAAATATATACTTCGTCTGGGAATATATATGCAACAGGTTCCAGTGTATATTTATCCAAATATTCAATAATCGTTGATGCCAACTTTTCGCCCATTTGTTCTTTTGCCTTGGCGAAATTTAAAACGGCCCTGTTTGCACATGGGTTTGGAAACTGTTGTGCAGGTAGCCAACCTGTGCGTGTTTCTTGTTTTGTGCCATTGATGTATGATACTGCAACCGGTGTGCATTTGCTTAATTCAAAAACACCAGGAATTGTCATCTTTGGAAAGCATACAATGTATGTGTTCTTTTTCTTTGAACTTACATGATTTTCAGGTATGTTTTTGTTCATATTTTTTATCCTTTTATTATCTTATATAGTTTAGTGTAATACTAACAAAACATTTGTCAATAATAAAAAGAGTATACAGAAACCGGAAGGTTTTTCCGGTTTGTTTTTATTATACGAACAGGTCTTTGACGAACTGGGCGTGTTCGGTTATGAATTTAAATCTAAATTCAGGCTTTTTGCCCATCAGTTCAGAAACAATTGTGCGTGTTTTTTCTGTGTCTTCGGCACCTTCTTCGGTGCGTGGGGGCAGTTCAACACGAATCAAGCGGCGTGTCTTTGGGGACATCGTTGTTTCTTTTAACTGGTTTGGCATCATTTCGCCCAACCCTTTGAATCGGGAAATCTCAACCTTTTTATTTTTGTATTTGGTCGCCTTTAGATTTTCCAGCTCTTCGTCACTGTCAACATAGATTGATTCTGTGCCACAGGTCAATTTATACAATGGTGGACAAGACAGATATAAATGACCGCCATATATCAACTGGGGCATATATTGATAAAAGAACGCCATCAGCAATGATGCAATATGACTGCCGTCAACGTCAGCATCGGTCATGACGATAATCTTTTCATAACGCAGTTTGTCTTCGTTCCAATCCTTGGCAGTGCCGGTGCCGATAATATCAATCAGTTCGTTTAATTCTTTGTTCGCACCGAAGCGTTCGTCTGATTTTGATATAACATTTAAAACCTTACCACGTAATGGCATAATTGCCTGGGTCGCGCGGTCGCGAGCTTGTTTTGCAGTGCCGCCAGCTGATTCCCCCTCTACAATAAATAATTCTGTGCCGGCAATTCCGTGTTTGGAACAGTCTGCCAGTTTCGCAGGCATACGAATACGTTTTGTTGGGGTTTTGCGTGCGACATCTTTGACCTGTTTGGTCTTGATACGCGCATTTGCCAAGTTGATTACGAAATCCAGTAATGCATTTGCAGTCTTTGGGTCAGATGCCAAGAACATTTCCCATGGATCGCGCAGGGCGTTTTCTGTATAGCGTGCAATTTCGGGATTTGATAATTTTTCTTTGGTCTGACCCAAGAATTGTGGTGTCTTGTAGAATACAGATACAATCGCCGCCACAGAATCAAATACATCTTCGCCAATAATTGTCGCGGCCGCTTTGTTATTTACTTTTTCGCCATATGCCTTTATCCCCTTGGTAATTGCGGATTTAAAGCCTGTTTCATGTGTGCCGCCGTCAATCGTCGCAATTGTGTTGCAATATTATGAAAAGAATCCATCGTCAGATGCAGCGCCGTTTTCGTCTGTTAAAAATGTCAATGCCCACTCAACACGGCCACTGTCATCTGGGAAATCAACACTGCCACTGAATATGCGTGGTAAAATGCGAGGCTTGGAATCTGTTTTTTCAGCCAAGAAATCTGCAACACCATTAGGGTAATGAAATGTCTTGGTTGCTGGAATATTCATATCTTCGGTCAGCAATTCTGGGTTGCAATGCCAGTCAATCTTTATGCCACGAGACAAGAAAGCCTTGGCGCGTGCCATGCGATATATTTTGACCGGTTTAAATACAGCGTTTGCACCAAAAATTTCGTCATCAATTGTAAAGCGGATTTTTGTTCCATGATTTTTTGTTGCATCCATTCGTTGCATAGAGCAGGTCGGAATTCCGCGTGAAAATGTCTGATGCCAATTATATCCATCGCGTGCAATATCAACAATCATTTCTGATGACAGGGCATTTACAACCGCAGAACCAACACCATGCAGACCGCCACTGGTTTTATATACATTATTATTAAACTTACCGCCAGAATGCAGGGTTGTTAAAATAACCTCTAGTGCGGATTTGCCAGGGTACTTTGGATGTTCGTCCACAGGAATACCGCGACCATCGTCTGCGATTTCAATTGTTTTGGAATCAATTAAATTTACAGTTATCTTCTTGGCAAAACCAGCCACCGCTTCGTCAATGGAATTGTCCATGATTTCAATCGGCAAGTGATGCCATGCCTTTTCATCTGTGCCACCAATATACATACCTGGACGCAGGCGAACCGGTTCTAGGCCTTCGAGAACTTGTATATCTGATGCATCGTATGTGTGTGTGTTTTTCTCTGTCATAGTGATATTATTATTAGAACATTTTTAAATTTTTCGCAAGCCCAAAGAATTTAAGCTTATTTATATTTATGGACTTGATTTTTTTGTTGGCTGTCTTATATATTCTGTATCAATAAAAAATACCATGGAATTATAAAATGAATAAAAATCCGTATGAAGTCTTGGGCGTTGCGCGTGACGCAACAGATGCTGATATTAAAAAAGCTTATCATAAGCTGGTTATGAAATATCACCCAGACAGAAATCCTGATAACAAAGATGCCGAAGAAAAATTTAAAGAGGTAAATAACGCCTTTGATATTCTAAAAGACCCACAAAAACGTGCGGCTTATGATCGCTTTGGAGACGCTGCATTCGCTGGCGGTAATGCGTCTGGGGCAGGTTTTGGCGGTAATCCATTTGGAAATGGTGCGTTCCACTTTGATATGGGTGGTGGTGCCGGTATGGAAGATATTTTAAGAGAAGCAATGCGTGGATTTGGATTCGGTGGTGGCTTTGGTGGTGGTCCACAACGCGGTGCGCCTCAGCGTGGCGGACGTGACTTGCTGGACGAAGTGGTAATTGATTTAAAAGATGCGTATTTTGGTAAAACACATACTGTGAAATTTTCAAGTAATGTAACGTGTGAAAAATGTCATGGAAATGGAACAGATAATGGTGAACCTGCGCCAGTTTGTTCGCGCTGTGGTGGCAGTGGTTTTGTACAAACTCGCCAAGGCTTCTTTGTAACCGAATCGCCATGTCCAGAATGTAATGGTCTGGGGCGCAAGATAAGTAAAAAATGTTCTGAATGTGATGGGACTGGGACGCAACATAAACAACGTACGCTGGAAGTAAAAATCCCGGCTGGTGTCGAAGATGGTACCAGACTGCGTCTGGCTGGTCAGGGCGAAGCAGGTGCGAATGGTGGCCCGTCTGGTGATTTTTATCTTGATATACGCGTTCGTCCTGATAATCGATTCGATCGTGCTGGAAATGATTTAGTTATGCGTGTTGATGTGCCGTTTACAACATTGGCATTGGGTGGCGAAATCGAAATTGAAACAATAGATGATAAAAAACTTGCGGTTAAAGTACCAGCTGGTACACAGGTTGGTGAAAAACTGCGCGTGCGTGGACATGGTATGCCAAATCCACGTCGCAGTGGTGTGTTTGGTGATTTGTATGTTGATATCGCAATAAAAATCCCAACAAAATTATCTGATAAACAAAAGAAGTTGTTGTCTGAATTCGCAGATTTAAAATCAGATAAAAAAGGATGGTTTTAAATTATTAAATTTAAGAAAAATAAAACCGCCGTGTACGGCGGTTTTATTGCGTATAGAATATTTTTATTTTAATTTTTTCAGGTGGTCAACAAATGTGATTGTGTATTGTGTTGCAGACCAAATTGATGATAATAATGACAACCACAATCCCCAAATTCCAATCTGTGGCAAAACATAAATCAAGTACATTATAAAACGACTGTCGGTTTCTGGTGTGATTAGTGTGCCGACTGCAAATATCAATAAAAATGCAACAATAGAAATCATTTGTAATGTTGTCTTGATTTTGCCCATGGAAAAGCGCGCTTTTGGAACAGGCATTTCTATTTTCTGGGTTCCCAAGAATTCACGTAATCCAGAGATGTATAATTCACGACAAATCATAATAATAACAGGAACAATAACAAACCATACTGGCATCATGATTGCCAACATAATAAATGTGTTTACAACCAGTAATTTATCGCCGATATGATCCAAGACGCCACCAATCTTGGTGCATACATTGTATTTGCGTGCCAAGAATCCGTCAAACCAATCTGACATTGCGCCCAGCGTAAATAATATAAATGTGGTCCAATACATATTAAACAATAGTGTTGGAATTATCGCAAATGCGGTTGCAATGCGAAACGATGACAAGAAATTTACAAAGAACTTCATATGTTTCCTCCTTTTTTGTTTCTGGTATGTATTATATCACTTCTGTATGAAAATGGGCATATATTTTTTCGGCTGCATTTTTCCCCAGTCCGGATACCTTTTTTAAAGCATTTATATCCGCGTCCATAATTGCGCGAACAGAACCAAAGTGTTGCAGTAAAGCGCGTTTTCTGGTTGGGCCAATGCCGTCTATTTCATCAAGTACAGATGCAGTCATTTGTTTCGCGCGCGTGTTGCGATGATATGTAATTACGAATCTGTGTGCTTCATCGCGTACTGCGCGTAACATTAAAAATAGTGGGCTGTCTTTTGGCATGTCAAAGTATTCACTGCCATCTGGCATAATAAAGTGTTCATCACCATCACGAACAACACCCTTGGTAACCCCAATAACAGGTATTCCGTTGGCGCGTCTATTTGCGATATTCCATTGTGCAGGGCCACCGTCAACAATGATTAAATCAAGTTTTTGACCACGGCTGACTGCGCGGTCAATAAATTCAGACATCATTGCGATATCGTTTCCTGCGCGTGTTTTGTCGTGTAGTTTAAAATGTCTGTAACCAGATTTTTCAAAACCATTATGACCAAATGTTATCATCGCACCAACTGGGTTTTTTCCGAATAAATGAGAGTTATCAAATACGCCCGCAAGGTTGATTTTTAAGCCCAGCCATTTTTCTAGATCTGATACGGTTTTGTTCCAATCTAAACTTGGTGTATACGACGGATTCTGTCGTATACCGCGTGTTGCTGTGTGTGTTAGTGCAGCGATTTTGTCGCGTGCAATTGCAGCGGATTCGTAATCCATATTTGCAGAAAATTCTTTCATCTGTTGTGTTAGGGTTGCAATTATTGGTGTGCTGTCGCCGGTCAGAATTTTTCGCGCTGTACGCACGTTTTCTGCGTATTTTTGTTTGTCCGGATAACAGCATGGTCCGCTGCAACGACCTATTTGATATAGCAGACATGGACGCGAGCGATTGTTCATTTGTACATCTGTACATGTGCGTAATTGGCAAACTTTTTGAATGGTCTTGATTGTTTCGTTTAATGCAGATACAGATGGGTATGGGCCATATACATCACGGCGTTGTGATATTTTGCCACGGAATTTTAGCAGACGTGGAAATTCACTGTTCGTCAGTGCCAACATAGGATACATTTTTCCGTCTGTCAGCATAATGTTGTATTTAGGTTTTTGTGTTTTTATCAGTTCTTGTTCGCGTATAAGTGCGTCTGATTCGGTCGCAACAGTTTCCCAGTCAACGCGCGTAACAAGTGTTCGCATAACCTGTTTGTGCAGTTCTAGTTTTGATATGTCTGTGTATTGATGCAGGCGGTTGTATAGATTTTTTGCTTTGCCCACGTACAACAGGTTGCCGTCTGCGTCATACATCTTGTATACGCCTGGGGCGGCAGGTGCGTTTTCTATTAAATCAGAAAATTGAATATTCATAAGTTTTATGATAGAATATAAAAGAATAAATAGCAAATAAGAGGTTTTTCAATGAATCAAGAATCTGGACGTTCAATGATTGAAATGTTGGGCGTGTTGGCAATTATGGGTGTGATTACTGTTGGTGCAATTGGTATGATTTCAACAGCAATGCGTACTCAGAAACTGACTGCGGTAAATGACGAAGTTGTGCAAATGGTTACAATGGTTCGCAATATTCACGCAGAATATGACGATTTTTCAAATATGAATGGTAGTACCATATTCAGTGTTATCGGTATGTCTGATAAAAATCCATATGGTGGTTCTTATTCGTTGTCTGTTGACCCATCTAATGCACGTCAATTTGTTGTAACAATTGATGGTTTGGGGCAGTCTGAATGTAAATCATTGGTTGCAAAAGCGTGGTCCGATTCGATTGGTTACAGGTTGTCTGATGGAAAACAAGGTGGTGCAACTGGTTCTTGTAATGCAGAAAACGGAAAAAATAGTGTTCAAATCGTCTTTGGCGAATAGTTTGGAAAAGGCGTCTGTATGGCGGATTTTATAGAAATTTCAAAAGTAGAAGATGGAACACGTCTGTTGCGTTGGTTTTTGCGACAGTTTCCATCTATGCCACAACGTGAATTTTATAAGTTATGTCGTGGTGGACAAATTCGTGTGAATTCAAAACGCGTAAAAGGTCAAGAAATTTTGCGTACAGGTGATGCAGTGCGCGTGCCGCCAACTGTTATGTCTTATGCAACTGTACGTACAAAAAAGACAGAAACAGGAAATCAATTTTCATTGGAAGATTTAGAAAAATTGCGTCAGTGTATTATTCATAACGATGATGATATTGTTGTGTTTAATAAGCCTGCGGGTTTGGCAGTGCAGGGTGGAACAGGTGTCAGAAAATCTGTTGATAAAATGGCGGCTGCATTGTTCCCGTATGACAAAGTATCTTTGGTTCATCGTTTGGATAAAGAAACAAGTGGTGTGTTGGTTGTTGCTAAAAATCAACGTGCTGCGCAATTCCTGGCAGATGCATTTCAGAATAAAAAAGCACATAAAGAATATCTGGCATTGTTAGATGGAAATGTAAATCCAAAGTCTGGAACCATAGATAACTTTATGTTAAAGGGGCAGGTCTTTGATAATCCTGCCAGATTAAATAATGGCACGGGGCCACGACCACAACGTGCGATAACCGATTACAAGGTGTTATCAAATGCAACGTCTACATTGTCTTGGGTGCAATTTTCACCGAAAACCGGACGTACACATCAATTGCGATTACACAGTGCGTTTTCATTAAATGCACCGATTGTTGGGGATGATTTGTATGGCAGACGTCAAAATGTAGATAGTGTTTTGCAGTCTATGTTGGCAACAAATAATTTGTTTTTATTTGCTCATAAAATTACTTTTCAGCACCCAAGTTCTGGGCGTATGATGACATTACGTGCAACGGTGCCAGATTTTATGTTGCCAATAATGAAATTTTTAGAATTTAAAATGCCATGATTGTACGCAGAAATCCATTTTTCCCGATTCTAAGAATGATTGCCTTAATTGTCGCAGGTTTGGTTGTGGCTTTGGTGGTGGCATTAAGTCAGGTAAATTTAGATACTTTGCGCAGCAGTATCGTTTCTGTATTGCAAGACGCAACAGGAATGCCTGTTCAGGTTGATGGAGATGTGTCTTGGAAATTGTCGTTGCGACCAAGGATAGAGTTAAATGATGTTCATATTGCAAATGCGGATTGGGCGAAAAATAAATATGTATACAGTGCAGATAAAATAGATGTGCGATTGAATTTAATATCTTTGTTTCATGACAGACCGACTATTCAAAATATTAAAATGTATGATGTAAAAGTTAATATAGAAAAAAATGAGAATGGACAATATTCTGTGCCAAATTTTAAAAAAGATAATTCTGATGTCGTAGAAAAAAAATCTCCTGATAAATATCCAATAAAAGTTTCTGGTTTAGGTGGTATTGAAATCAAAAAATTAAAAGCGGATGTTTTTGGCAAAAAATACAAGCTCTCTGGTTTGAATGTGCGTTTGTTACACAAAGATGATAAACGTGAATATTCGGGTTGGGTAAAATTTGATAAAGATGTATCTTCTTTTATCATTTCTATGTCTGAATATAATGCCGAACGCAAGATTTATCCTGTGCAAATCGCAATATCAACAGGTGGTGAAGCATTGATTGGAAATGTTGCGTTGGAAGGCACCAGTAAATTACCAATAGATTTTATTATCAAGGGAGATTTGCCAAATATATCAAATATCGGAAAGTTCTTCGGCACGAAGATATCTAAATTCGATAATATAAAAGTAAATATAGCAGGTGGTTTGGATATGCAAAAATTGACTTTGCGTAAGTCTGCGGTAAATATAAATGGTACAGAATTTACAGTGTCTGGTGTTTATGATTGGGGTAAAAGTATTCCTGTGATAGATGCTTATGTTTATTCGCATAAATTTGATTTAACAACAATGTTTCCAAGTAATGGTCTAAGAAAGCGTGTTCGGCCGAATCGCGAACTGAATGTATTTAAAGATATTCCGTTGTTTGGT
>JAZOUE010000033.1:0-3182 GCA_045658045.1 Candidatus Enterousia sp. | reverse complement strand
TTTCAGTAAACCAACGACACTGCGTGTAAAATCAAAATCACAAAAGATTTGGGGTGCATTGACATTGCTGAATACTGCATTTGAATATGCCAAGACAGGATTGAAAATCCAACGATACAAGGGTCTTGGTGAAATGAACGCAGAACAGTTGTGGGAAACAACAATGGATCCAAATCATCGTTCTTTGTTCCAAGTAAAAATTGATGATGCGGCCAAAGCAGACGAAGTCGTTTCAATGCTGATGGGTGATGTGGTTGAACCGCGTCGTGACTTTATCGTTGAAAACGCGTTGGATGCAAATCTGGACGTTTAATAGTTCGGCACAGGGTTAAACCTGTGCCATATTTTATAGGGGTAAATTATGACCGTGTCTTCAAAAAAAGCAAAATTAAATGCAGAAATTGAAAGATTGGAAAAGGAATTAACAGATTTATCTGATAATTTGTCTGAATCACAGGTTGGATATAAACGCGCCAGAATACAACAGTTAAAACAAGAACTGGCGGATGTTGATAAAAATCAATTTAACAGCGCGTCTGATAAACTGAAACAAGATATGGCGCAACAAGATATGATGGCGGCCATGGCACAGGGGCAAGGACGCAGTTAAAATATGTTTTCTGCAAATTGGTTTTTTGATTTGGATTCAAAATTACGGGCGCGCGGACTGGATTCTGATAATCAGTCTTTTGATGAAATACTTGAAAATTTGCGGGTGCGAAAAAAATATTCGTCAGATGAATTTGCATCTCATTGCGTGTATGTAATTTTAGCAGGTGGTTTTTCACAAAAAACAGCAAAAAAAATCCACGCAAAAATTATGAATTTTTTATGTGAAAATGGTGCGAATTTTGATTCTTTAATTCAAATTTTTAATAACAAAAACAAGATAAATGCAGTTTGTGA
The DNA here is from genome assembly GCA_045658045.1 of Candidatus Enterousia sp. GTDB lineage: Bacteria > Pseudomonadota > Alphaproteobacteria > Rs-D84 > Rs-D84 > Enterousia. Next base: position 2,276 of record JAZOUE010000033.1, on the reverse strand, counting down.
AATCTGGAACAATCGCGTTGCATTATGTGATGGGTATTATCAATTACAAGATTTAGATGATAAATTAAAATATCTGCAATCATTGTCGCATATTGGAAAAATAACTGCAAATCATCTGGCGCGAAATCTGGGCGAAGATGTTGTTAAATATGATATTTGGATTCAGCGTTTGGGGTGTGCTTATTCTGGTCGTGATGATTTATTATCAAAAATAAACAATGGAAAATTGTGTGATGAAATAAAATCTGCGTGCGATGATATGTTTGTGCATTTAGTAAAACAGACTGGATTACCACGCGGATATATTGATGTTGTTCTTTGGAAAAGTCTGCAACAAGGGTTAATAAAGTTATGAATGTGAAAATAGAACAATCTTGGAAAGATGCGTTGTCGTCAGAATTTGATAAAGAATACTTTATTAAACTGACTGATTTTGTACGTGGGGAATATTTGTCTGGGAAAAGAATTTTTCCAGATGCAAAAAATATTTTTAATGCGTTTAATCTGTGTCCGCTGAATTCGGTCAAGGTTGTTATTATCGGTCAAGACCCATATCATGAACCAGGACAGGCACATGGACTGTGTTTTTCTGTGTTGCCACCAACGCCAAATCCACCAAGCTTGCAAAATATATACAAAGAAATTGAATCTGATTTGGGACGACCATCTGTTACAAATGGCGATTTAACATACTGGGCGCAACAGGGTGTATTGTTGCTAAATTCAACATTGACTGTTCAGGCGCATTTGGCTGCATCACACAGTGGACGCGGTTGGGAACAATTTACAGACAGTGTTATTCGTGCATTAAATACGCGTGAAAATATTGTATATATGCTGTGGGGGTCGTTCGCACAGAAAAAGGGTGCAATTGTTGACGCATCAAAGAATCTGATATTGAAAAGTGCACATCCGTCACCGCTATCTGCGTATAGGGGATTTTTTGGAAATCATCATTTCAGTTTGGCAAATGAATACTTAACCCGGCACAACAAAACACCTATAGAGTGGTAATAAAAAATCCCCATTTTGGGGATTTTTTATTTTATTCAATGCAACAATTTACTGCGTTTTTTACCCAGGCTTTTAGTTTTGAAACTTTGCCAGATTCTGATTTTACAGGGGCAGGGGATGTTTTTTCTTCTTTTGATTTTTTTGCAGGTTTTGTTGTCGTTTTTGCTTCGCCTGTCAGCATTCCCATATTTAATCCCCAGAACATAGAATATAATTCGTATGATTGGTCAAATAATTCGTATGCAGTCTTTTTGTCGCCAGATGCCAGTGCTTTGGTTCCAACTTCGAATACGCGCATCGCAGCAGCCAGCAAGTGTTTAGATATACACCATACTTCGCCTTCGTAAGATGGAATGATTTTTAGCATTGCGTTTTTACGCATTTCGCGAACTTCGTTAATTAAATCATAGAATTCATGTTTGCCTGTTTTTGCGCCAGAAAACATCAAGTGTTCTTCAATAGAAATCAGATTCATAATACCAATTGTTAAATCTTGGTCAGATGATAAATCTTTTGGATTTACTTTTTTTGCAGCATCTAATGCTTCTACATATTCTTGAACAGATTTAATCTTTTTCATAATTTCCCCCGTCTATTAAAAACAAATCATCATTGCCCAGCTGGCCAATGCCAATGCGACAACCGGTAATACAACCTTTTCAAATGGAAAGTGTGCGTGACCACCGTTTTTCTTTTTCATCCATTGATACAATTTAGATGTCAAAATAAATATCAATGCGCCACACAGTGTTCCAAACAATACAGGGTCCATAACCAGACCGCCACAAATCAATGTTGGGTTATATTCAACAACGCCCATGTAAACAAAACCAACCATCGCAATTGAAGCCAATATAACAATTACATCGCGACCCCAAAAGTGCCAATTTTTCTTGTCCATAAACTTTAATGTCCAGTAACCCAGCAAAGTCAACAATGCCCCAGCCCACAGTCCAACAACACTGTCTGGTACGCCCAGGCGACGCGCGATATCAAGACCTGCACCAATTGCGATTGTGCATACAGGACACGCAGGATTTGCAATTGCAGATACCGGTAATAATGCAAATAATGCAGCAAGTAATTTACGCATAATTCCTTTCCTTTTTTTATAGTCCAGATGATTATGGCAAAATTACAAAATAATGTCAACGAGTCTTAAAACCTGATTACAATAAAAATAACCGCCCAAATGGGCGGTTTAATCTTGGTAGCAGCGGAGGGACTTGAACCCCCGACACGCGGATTATGATATTTCAGCG